>JAWAQC010000001.1:0-20425 GCA_038894115.1 Candidatus Woesearchaeota archaeon
GGTGATCCTGCATTGAGGATTGGAAAGCGCTCGCTGGCATCAGTTATCGACGCTGTTGTGCTTAATACCTATCATCCTCCTGCTGCTGTTGTCAAGCATTATGAGCAAGCAGGATGCAGTATTTTGTTGCCGTCAGCAGCTGACAAGCAAGCCCTTGCTGAAGCTGGGATTGAGGTGTATGAAGGAAATATTCTTCTGGAGGAAGCAAAGCAAGAATGGAACAAGGCATTGTATCTGCGTCATGACAGCAAGAAAACAGCAGCAGTCCTCTATACACTTATCCAACCCCAAAAACCTTTGGTCGGGGTGATTTTAGCAGCAGGTTCTGGAACGCGAATGAGGCCCTTTTCTCTCTCAACATCAAAAGTGATGCTTTCCTTTTTAGGCAAACCGTTGCTGGCCCATCATGTTGATGAATTTTTAACTAATGGCATTACCCAGCTTGTGATCATTTGCAATCCAACAAATCTGCAGCAGATTGCTGCCTATTTTGCAGAACATTATCCAAGTGTTGATATCAAGTATGCAGTTCAGGAAGAGCAGCGTGGTCCTGCCCACGCATTGCTTGCAGCAAAAAAGTATTTGCTGCATACGCGTTTTATCTTAAAATATGGCGATAGCATTGCCTATGAAGATCAGATTAAAGGGCTACTTGAGGTCATGCGAAAGGTAGGAGAAGAGAAAGGAATTGTCACGCTGCGCGATGTTGACACTCCCTCAGAATATGGAATTGCCCGGTTTTCCGAGGGAAAAATTGTTGAAATCGTGGAGAAGCCAAAAGTAAATCCGCCTTCACATCTTGCGAATGTTGGCCTGGCAATGCTTGACGCTGACCTGTTTTTTGCAGCAGTGGAAAAATATGGGTATGCCAAAGTTCTTCCTCCGCCTCAGTATTTGCTCATGGAAGGGCATTCTCTTAGTTATTGGATTTCGCGAAGTGCACGGGTTGATGTTGGCAGGGCATATGACTTGCTTGCTGCACAAAAATTGCTTATGGAAAAATTAGGCATCAGGGGTGCTCCCATGTATTGCTCACCCTCAGCAGTGGTTGATAAGACTGTCTATCTTGCTCCCACTGCAGTTATTGAAGATGATGTTCAAATTCGCGGGTATAGTTCAGTAGCAGGATTTATTGGCAAAGGAACTACTATTGAAAATAGTATTATTATGGAAGGCAGTAGGATTGGTCCCTATTCCTTTATTCGCAATAGCGTTATTGGAAAACATAATCTCATTGAATCGCACTTTACTACCCTGGTTGGGCAAGGACCCATTTATGTGCATGGCAGGTATGTTGATCCCAAAGTGCCGCTGGGTGTTTTTACTGGCGATCATGTGACGATTTTTCCAAACCTTCGTGCATCACCTGGAAAAATGGTCTTTCCCAATAAAGTCATCACTGAAGACATTACCCAAGACAAGCTGGTTCGTGCAGTACTTTTTGATGCTGACAATACCTTATATGCAACTAAAGCTATCGCGCGCCAGGCAGACCTTGCTGCCTGCCAGCGTTTTGCAAGCTTGCTTGCGGATGCTGGAATCAAAAGCCTTCCTTCTACACTACAAACATCAACGAATAGAACAGCTGATCACAACAGCATGGCTGAGCAGCTCTATGCACTGTTTCTGGGAATTGTCAAGCAGGTGCAGCATGATCCGAACCCGGCAAAACGCCATCGTACCTATTCTTATACCTTGCTACTTGAGCAGGTAGGCTATCCTGATCCTAAGGAAGGTGCTAAGGAGGGATTTGCAGCATTTAAAGCAGCAGTGCTTACTGCATTGCAGCCAATGCCTCACCTTGTTCAAGCATTGCATGAGCTTAAGGCAACTTATGCCCTTGCGGTATGCTCAGAAGACAGCAAAGAGTTGCTTGATGCAAAGCTTGCAGCGCTCGGGCTGAGAGGATTTTTTGATGCAGTAATCAGCGCTGATGATGTTGGTGTCATGAAGCCTTCTGCATCCTATTATGAGCGTGTTTTTGCTGTCTTTGGGGTTGCTGCTAATGAGTGTTTAGTGGTAGGCGACCATGTTGAAAAAGATCTGCTAATTCCTAAGCAGCTTGGAGCAACTACGGTTTTGTTTTCTCAAGAGCAGTATCCATCACTCCCTCAGGGTGTTGATTATTTAATCTCTGATTTTTCAGCATTGGTCGCTTTGCTAAAAGAACTTTGATGCTTCTACCACAACCGTTATTTTATTACGTTAGTTTTTTGCTACAACTTCTGACGAAGGGGTAATCGCTTTCACAAAAGGCCTTGGGTTCCAAAATCTTAAACTGTTGCCTAGTGCGTTAACATTAAAAATGCAGTAAAAGTTTTTCTCTCTGAATGTTATGTGAGCACCAAGTCTAATGCTTGTTTCTTTGTTTCAAGTTGGAAATCAAACAGCGAATACGAATTCCACGCTGCCTTGCTTTCACTATAGAGAAAATAGTCGGTATCAGTGATTACTGAATAAATCCAAGATTTCACACTTTCATTATACCAATGGTCCTTGTTAAGTAAGTAGATTTCACTGTTCTCCCTGTTGATATTTCCTCGGAATGATCCATCTTGTGGTTCTATAATTGGTGCACCATCCAACGCTGATAACTCATCAACGGTTCTAATTTTCTTTTGGGTAAGTGCGATCATGCAGTGTCCCCCAATCTCTCCTCGCCGTAAGTCGTAGAGATTTCCACAAATTATGGTTGGATAAATTGTTTCTTTTATTTCTACGATTGCAACATCACCCAAATACCTGCGTTTTTGAAAATTTAACCAATATTTTGTTTTTTTATCCTCTGCAGTTGGATGTTTCCACGCTTCTAAAATGATAGTGTTTGTTTTGCACTGGCTGAGGGCATAATTGTATTCTGCCTTAAAAAACAGCGCGTAATCTTCACAATCACCCCCGCCATTTTTCAAGAATTCGTCAATTGAGGTTATTTTGTCTTTTTTTTCATAAAGGGTTTCATCATATTGGTAGTGTAACTCTAGTTCTTCACTGTTGATTAAGTAAAAACACCCTATTTTAATTTTGCAATAATTGTTTGCAATTTCAATGCAATTGGCATCAATTTTTCGTTTTACTCTTTTTTGCTCTGGGCTCTCATCCAAGTGTGCGTTTCTTTTGTACCATGCTAGCGATGCCTCAATTTCTTCTTGATAGGTAGCAATCTCATTGAATAATGATGCTATTGTTTCACTTACACGAGTATATTCTTCATCTAACGCTTCAAATTTTTTTTCTACGTGTTGTTTTTCTGCACTTGTTTGATTAAGTGCAGCAGTGAGGTAAAGTAGTTGTTTGTTTAATGTGGAGAGTTGTTGATTTTGCTCAGTTACTTCTCTTTTTAATTGGGTTATTTGTTCCTCTTGTGTACGTATTTGTTTTTGAGATTGAAGGTGTTCATCTTTATACGTTTCAATCTCGTTCTTCAGCGTGTTTGTGTGCATAATAAAAAAAACAATGAAGCCTATTGCAACACCTAAAAGTAATTGCAAATAATATTTTTTCATCATGGAAATCATACCCAGGCAAACCGTAGTGAACATTATAAAGTTTTCTTTTCCCATCTGTACTTTTGTTGTGCTCTCTTGTGCAGCTTACTTGTGATGGCCTTTTCAAAGAATGTTCAAAGAAAATATTAGACCTTATGAAGAAGTGCCATTTTCTTTATAGAAGTATGCTAACACCATCTCATCCCTAATGCAAACACTATCTCCTACGTCTTTTTTAAAAAAGTAATTTTTAAATAGTGTGTGGTTTGCCTTTTCTTAGGATGCTTTTATTCATTTTTTATTTTCCTTTCTTCTGTGATTAGAAGTTGTGATATGCTCGTAGCTTGTACCTATCGATAAAGATTACAAATATGGATTAAAAAAATAAAAGTTTGAAGATAAAAAAAGTCTATGAAGACAACCAAGTCTAGCCCTTAACAGTTCCAATCATGAATGCGTCAGGTAAAAAAGGGTTAGGGAAAAAGCATCTACGGTATAAAATGGTATCAAAAAAAACACCAGTCAAAAAATCGCTGCATCAAAAAACCAAGGCTTTGCAAACAGTTCATGATGCACCGTCAATCAAAAGGACAGATCCAGCAAGTGCTTCTTCCACTTCTTTAAGGAGTTCTTCTTCCCTGCCATCGTTTGATTTTCCTTCCCGTGATCAGTTTTCAGCACTTTGTGCTACTCCTTATGCATCGTATGCGCTTGGCTCTTTACCCCATGGTTGCAGACTTTGTGTGGAAGGGAAAAAGACGGTTTTTTTTGTTACAGGGATTTGCCCACGAAAATGTTTTTACTGCCCATTGGCACCTGAAAAAAACCAGCATGACGTGCTGTATGCTAATGAGGTTCCCTTGCTAACAACAACCCAGCTTTCCTCTGCAGAACAAGACCTTGAAAAAGTTTTTGCTGCGCTTGCAGAGGAAATTCGGCTTTGCGGCTCAGCAGGCATTGGCATTACGGGCGGTGATCCGCTTGCAAGGCCTCAGCGCGTTGCATACCTTATCAAGCGCTTAAAAGAAGAATTTGGGAGCAGTTTTCATATCCATCTGTATACTTCTTTTGTATTGGCCACAGAAAAAAACCTTTCATTGCTTGCAGCAGCAGGACTTGACGAGTTGCGCTTTCATCCTGACTTTTTTAATCCAAACGAATGGCAGGCGATTCACCTTGCTAGACGTTATTCCTGGTCATTAGGGATTGAAATTCCCCTAATTGCTCAGCTCCAGCAGCAAACCATTGCTATGATTGACTTTTTTCTTGACCATGTTGATTTTATCAACCTTAATGAGCTTGAACTGTCTTGGAGCAATGAAGAAGCAATGCAGGCATTGGGTATACGGCTTAAGGAAAATAGCCCTAGTGCTGCAGAGCAAAGTCTTGATTTTGGGTTATGGCTGCTGCACTATTATGCCACAAAACTACAATTCCCTCTCCCTGCAATGCAAAAACCAAGAAGCACAACATTCAACACCTCCTTTCATGCTCCTGCACTCCAAAGAAAGAGCAACGCTCAAGAAGGAGGAGTACAGCATCTTCAAGGTTATGCTCATGAAGAGAGCAAATCAAACAAACTTGGCAAGTCCTTGCCTTCAATTCATCTGTGCACTGCAGCTCTCAAAGATGGGCATCAGCTGCGCAAGCGCATGCAGCTTCGTGCTGAGCGTATTGCAAAACCCTATGATACCATTACTGATGAAGGATTGCTTATGCGTGGAGTAGTGTATCTTAAGACGCTTGCTCCTGGGTTGCAGTATAAAGAAAAGCTTGCTGCTATTAAGAGCATTTCACAGCGCTATGCTTTTCACCAGCAAAAACTGGTATCTATTGCAGAGCAACTGCAAGCCTATTTTGGCAAGGACAATGTAGGGATTGATGCCAATAAATTCCGTTTGCTTATTCCTCTTTCTGCTTTGGAAGAGCTAAAAAAAGCAAGGGCATCACGCTCCCACCCTTTGCATTCATTGCTTAAAGAGCTGGTGTTTGGATGGGTTGAAGAATATCCCACCTATGACCAGTTTGAAATAGAACTAGAATTGCTCTAATCTTTTGATTTTAAACAATTTGTTGTTTTGGTAAATAAGCCTCCTTTTTCCCTTAATTATTCTCTTTTTTGTTCTTCATTGTTTTGCTTTTCTTGTCTTGTCGGTCCTTGATGTTGGTTTTTATCTTTTTTTTTAAGCACAATAAAATATCCTACAATTCCTACAAGGTCAGCATCTGCAACCTGGGCTATACGGATTGCTTCGCTCTTTCTGTCTGCTTGGAAAGGATAGGTTTTAAGCATTCGTATTTTAATAATGCCTCTGCGTTTTAGCTGACCTTTGAGTTCTTGCAGAACGCCAATACTAAGCCCTTGCTTGCCAAGACGCATCGTTACTGGCAGTGTTTGAAAAGAATCCATTGGTTTTGGGCACAAAAGCATGTTTTTAAATTTTGTTGCTTGTATAACTTTTTTTGCACTTTTTCCTTCTTTTTCTCCGGTTATTAAAAATTTTTTTAATTTAAAGTATTTTTTATCTGTTTCTTTATCATTCTAGGCTCTTCTCTGCATTCTAGAAACTATCAAAGACCAAACGTTTCTTGGAAGTCCTTCATTTTTCTAAATTCATTAAGAAACTCAACTCCTTTATCAGTAATGACCAAGTACGTATAATTTCGCTCTTCAACTTCTTTTATCATTTCTTTTTCTAAAAGTTCTTCTAAATATCCTTTAAGGAGGTTATGAGAAAGGTTAGCCTTATACATAACATGGGTGGGCTTAATTTTGCCTTTTGACAAAATTGCCTGGAGCATATCATGAATAATTTCAATTTTCGTTCTTTTTTTTGCCATGCCCTTTACCCATTCGTATCGTCCAAAAAACATATGCTAAAAGACCAAACCCTAGCAGTTGCAAACTTTCTCCTACTACATAAGAAAGTTTTGTCCAGAAAACAAAAATAAAGCTAACCTGGCTAAACACAAGGAGTAAAAATGCATAGGAAAGGGTGCGAACTTGCTGGCTATGACCTTTTTGTTCATCCTTGCAACGTTGTGCATATTCATAGTAAATATAGAAGAGTAATAAAAGTGAGGTAAAATGGAAAACAAAATATGCAGACCAGCTAAAGATTGTATTGATTAGCAGTAGGAATGTGATGAGGTAGAAAATGTCTTTTCTTCCCTCATATTTTGTAATAATGAGATAAAGCCCAAGCAACCCTATAAGAAACAATATTCTACTTAAAATCAGCCCTATCATTAAAGGCAAATAGGAATAGTGCCCTGTGCTATAACTAATTACTGCAACTCCTAAGTTTTTGCTGATGGTAATGGGGTGGTAAATGACAAAATACGTAATCATTTTTGCTAAAAATGACACCCCTATGAGAATGAACGAGAGGCTAAAATATTTGTAGCGTTGCTCTTTACTTATTTTATAGATTTTATAGGCATAATGGGCAATAATAAACGTTACTAATGCTGATAGAAAGTCAAAAACAATATCATAATTAAAAAACCAGGGTGGGCTATAAAGAATTTTTATCATAGGTTTTTGGTGGTATTTCTTGTTTAAAAATCTTATGCAACGTTTCTTCTAACGTAGAAGGGATATGATAGGGATACTTAAAATGATTCAAGGAAAGGAGTTACTGGGAAGGAAACTACTCTTATTGTTTTGTTTTTCCAATGACTTGTTGCACTTTGTCTGCAATTTTACTGATAAACCCGGTTGATGCATGGAGCAGGTCAGTTTGTGTAATGATGCCAACAAGCTTTCCATTTTCTACCACAGGCATTTTACGGACCCCTTTTTCTTTCATGTAATTGCTTGCTTTTAAAAAATCAACTTCTTGGCTAATCGTAATAACTGGACTTGTCATAATCTCTTTAAGTATTACTGATGATGGAAGCTTGTTTTTTGCAACAATTTTTTGGTTAATATCCCGTTCAGTTACAATCCCAATTGGCTTTTTATTTTTTTCATTATCAATGATAATGACACAGCTGATTTTTTTTGTAGCCATTGCTTTTGCTGCTGCTAGCACGCTTTGGTTAGGAAAAAAATAAACCACTTGTTTTGTCATTAAATCTTTTACTAATGTCATCTTCACGTATCACCCAACTTGTTATCTCTATCTGTTTTTCTTTGGGGATTTACTTTGCTCTTTTTTAGGTTGTTGCAGCTATATAAAATTTTGCCTCTTTTTATCTTTTCGTTTCTACCCAGAGTAGGATTTGTACATGAGCATGGTTTTTTTTTGGTTCTCTTTCCGTAGAGTTTAAATACTCTAAAGTTCTTAGTGATACTTATGGCTACAGAAAAAGAGCTTGACCTTAGTAAACTTAAAAATTTACCTTTGCAAGAACGGGTCAATAGTCTTAAAGACCTGCTTGAAAAAAAGAAAAAAGAAACATCAGCACTAGAAACCCTTTATTTATCAACATTACAGGAAAAGGCAAGTTTTGATGAAAAAAAGTTTCAGGAACGAGCCCATAGCCTTGATGATGAGTTGCATCATTCTGCTTTAGAGCAAAAAAACCAACCCGATGCAGCTCAACCTAGTGAAAAAGAGCAGTCCCTAGATTCTTTTAGTGAGATGTATTCACGCCTGCAAAGCTACAATGAAATGGCGCGTGAAGGGATTATGAACTACAATGCCTTTTCAAATGCACTTGCAGTCTATCAGCAGCTTAACACCATGATTGCAGCAAAAGAGCAGCAGTATCAAGAGCAACAGGTGTATCTTGCCCAAGAACGCCTTGAAGAACTCTCTCAAATCTCAAAACGAATGATGAAGCAAATTTCAGGATCCTACCTTAAAGACACTTTTGATTATCGGGGTTTTGAATTGCGCTAAACCTACGGCGCTTACCCTGCACTATACCACTAACTCATGCAGCACCACTCGCATTTTTATTTTACTTTCTTTTTTGACCACTTTTATTTCTCTATTCTCGTTCCCTTGTACCTTGTAGCTTAGACCATAACATAAAAACTAATCTGTAACCACTGAAAAATAGAAAAATATTTAAATAATTGCTGCTTATCAGCATTTATCAGTCTTAAATTTTTATTTGTTTGGGGTTTATTGGGGTTTGTAGAAAGAGAATAGTTATTCCTTCCACTTGTACGTTTTTTTGTTCGTGAGGATTTGTTTTTGGTGTTTATCGTTTGTTTTTATGTTTGGTTGTATTGTTATGTTTGCTTGTATGATAACTTTCATCTTAAAAAACATCGTAAACATAAGGCAGTGCTTTTAAGGATTATTTATGAAACATAAGGATTGTACTTATGAAATTATCCTTATGAAAATTGATGTATGCCTTTATAGAATGATCAGTTGTTGAAGTGGTTAAAGTGTTATATAATTATAGCTAATAATTATGATTGCTACCATAGAATTATTTTGGGGGTGCTCTCAATGAAAATACTTGTATCTTGTATGATTGCAATGTTGCTTTTGCCATTTTCCTTAGCAGCAATTACACCATCAATTTCACCGCAAAAATTGACAATTGCTACCTATCAAGGAACTGGCACAGCAACACTTACTCTTGTAACCGATAATACCACGACTCATACATTCAATACTATCACCTATGTTGGATTTGCAAATCCACGCTATACTTTGCCACCAACAGTTTTTAGCCTTTCTCTTGCGCAGACATGGCCTCCTTCATCTACAATTACAGGAACCCTTACTGTTAATTTGGCAGCAGCAAATACTGTTGTGTATAGTGGGGAATATAATGGCACCTTAGAAATTCGCTATTTTGTAAATAACGTAGGGTATGTAGCTCCACTGCCTTTTAGTATTAACTATACTGCTAGCAGTCCTGCCGCAACATTAACTCCTGTTACCTTAAGTGGGATTCAAGGTTCAACCCAAACCTCCACAACACGAGTAACTAATACCGGAAATATTGATCTTATAAACCTTGAAGCAACTGTCAGTGCTTTAAGTTCATCTTCTGGAGCTGTTATTCCAGCATCAGCAATTACTATTACCCAGCCAGGAACTGTGCAGTACAACACCAACAAAGATCTTCAAGTAAGTGTGGCAATTCCTAACAATCAACCAACTGGTACCTATACAGGAACAATAAGTATTAGGCAAGGTCAAACCATTTTAATTACTGCTCCTCTTACTCTTACAGTTACCGCTGCTGGTGCAATGCTTGAAATTGAAAATGTTCAGATTATTGCACCACCAAACGATAGAACTACCAACAGCTTTTTTTCAGTCAAGAATACTGGTTCAGTTCCGTTGGTTAATCTTGTAGCATCAATTACACAAATTCAAGGCTATGCAATAAGTGTTGATGCAACTCCTTTTAGTTTGGCACCTGGTGAAACAAAACAGATTGCAGTTTCAGCAAAAATTCCTAAAGGGACCAATGGCGGTGTCCAAGAAGAAGCAATTTTTACAGTCCGCAATGACCAAATTACCAAAACTGCAAAATTACTTTTGCGCTCCCAGACAATGCTTAAGCTCAGTGATGTTGAATTTGAGACTAGCGATTATGATAAATCAATGAGCAACGGCAGTACGTTTAGTAGTGTTAAGCCAGGGGATACCCTAACCATTTCAGGAACAGTGAAAAATCTCTATACCCGAGCAGACGGTATTGAAATCCAAGATGTTGAGGTGATAATTAAAATTAGGAAAATTGACGATGGCGATGATTTAGAAGAAACGATTTCCTTAGGAGACCTTGATGCTAATGACGATGATGATTTTAGTGTTGATTTTGTTATTCCAGATATGGTCAAGCATGGAAATACCTATACTGTTTATATTACTGTTAGTGGGGAAGATGAAGAGGGTGCTGACCATGAGCTTCGATGGGAAATGGATTTACGAGTTAGCAGGGAGTCTCGCCTTATTAAAATTACCCAAGCATCATTTACAGAACCAAGCCTCTCTTGCGACCGTGAAACCATTTTGCGTGTCACGATTATGAACCAGGGGCGCAGCGATGAAAAAAATGCGGCAATTAATCTGTTTAACTATAACCTGAATTTAAACCAACGCTATCATGATATCTCCTTACGCGCTGATCCAAAACGAAGTGATAATAGCTATACCTTAGAAGTTCCATTTAGAGTGGCTGATACCGTTCGTGCAGGGGTTTATTCAATTCAAGTAAGGGCATACTATAACACCGATAAGCTTTCAGATTCACTCTTTGTGCCGCTTGAAGTAAAAGACTGTGTTCCAGAACCTGCTACACCAACAACAACGACAAATCGCAATTCACCTTCAACAACTACCCAATACACTCAGACTACATTCCCTATGTGGGCAACTACAACTACACTCCTTTTACCCACCCAGCAATATTATCCTTATAAAGAAGATGTAACGTTTGTCAGTCAAGGAGTTGATCCAGTAACGCTTGCAGTGCTTGTTGTGGCTGTGCTTGTTGGATTTGGGCTTGTTATTGTCCTTGGCGGAATTGCCTTAAAACGCTAGGGTGTGCATTTGCCCCAAGCAGGTGTCTTAAAAACCCTTTTTTTCTTCTTTTAGTAATTCTATGTTATCGTTATTTTATCATTTTTTCTTCATTATTTCCTTTTAAAAGTCTTTTTTCAAAAGATTAATAAAAAAGTTTATAATCCATAGTTTGTTTCCTAAATAACTAATAAAATGGTTATTGAGGTGAAGGAACTATGAAAAAAACAAATATTCTTAGCAAAATAGGGACAATTGCTTTTATTGTAGGTGTTGTCTTGGCTTTGATTGCAGGTCTTTGGGGACTTAGTGATTTGTGGATTGCAGTTTTGGTTTTGGCAGGGCTTATTGTTGGGTTTCTTAATGTGACTGCTGATGAAACTAACCAATTTGTTTTAATGACCGTTGCAATCATTATCGTAGCAAGCCTTGCAGGCACTATGCTTGGAGTACTTGGTTGGATAGGTACGTATCTTAAAGGTGTCTTTAATGCAGTGGTTACTTTCATTACCCCAGCTACCATTGTTGTAGCTTTAAAAGCAATTTATGCAATTGCTAAAGATGAGTAAAACAGCATGCATTGCTAACTGCACTACATTCCAGTGCAGTTTTAGGTTTTTCCTGTAAAGGTAAAAATCTATTGCGTACGTGATGTAGAGCAACGATAGCAATTTTAGCTATAGCATCTGTTGTTAGCAAGACACCGTAAAAAAATTTGATACAAACTTTTTTATTTTTTCATCTGTTTTTTTCTTGATTCTCTTCTTGAATTCTTCCTTCGTTGTCTTTACCTTCATCAATGTTCTATTCTTTAATTAGGTATAGGTATAAAAAAGTTTATAAACAAAAGTTTGTACCCCTTTATAATGGATACAAAATTTACTTCTTCGGTTACATCAATGCCTTCTTCACAAGATCCAACAACAACACTTTGTATTGTTGATAGATTTTCTTCTCCCTTAAGTATTCAAGACTTTTTTTTTGATCTTCAACCTGTAAAAGCATTACCCAACCAACTAGAAAAACTTCTTACCGATGAATATAACAAACCTTTTTATAAACCCTTCAAAGAAACATATCCACCAGCGCATTATTACCTTACAGGTTTCCCTGTTGAGCGAGATCAACTTATTAATTTTCCAGTTGCAAATAGGGATGCAAAATATGCCCACATTTATACCCATAATCCCACTTTTTATGGGCATCAAAATCTTCTTATTGATTATCAGCTTATTCCTTTACGAGTGCATCTTTTTCCAATTCTTTCCGATGGCTCTTCACCTTTAGCTTCAACCCAAACATATCCTTTTTCTTTACTAGGGGGGTCAACCTTTCTTCTTCGTGATCATCCCTTCCTTAATGCATATATGGGCTATGAATATTATCTTCATCCAGGTTTTTCTGGTGCTGACTTTTATCACGCGCTTGAAAACCAAGGAATACAAGCAGTCCCAGAAAGCATTGTTTTCTATGGCTTGACATATGTAAATTCATTTCGTTATCGTGGGTTTGATATTATTGGGAGTGTTGTTGTTCACCCAAACGAACCTATTGGCTCGTCAGCTCTTCTTTTTTCAACATCTGTCGATGGATTTAAAGGAGCAATAAAAACGGCTACTCAGCAGCAGAAGGTCATTGCCCCATCAGCGCTCTTAGGAATTAGTTTTCTTTTGCATTATTACACACCTTCATCAAATTTAGAAATGGTGCTAAGTTATAAAAACAACCCTTTTCTACGTGACTACTTGAGTTCATCATAATTTATTTCTTTCTCTTTTTTGCTCTTTCTTCATCGTTTCTTTTTTGTTCTTTCTCATTTTTATTTATTTTAATGACTAATAATCCCGTTATTGTTTTTTTCACCTTTTCTTTTTTAGGGTTTTTTCTTAATAAATACAACCGCTACAGCATCTGCTCATGCAAAGGGGTAAGAATAACGTATCTTTTTCTTTCATAACTCTTCACAAGCATTCGCATCGCACAAGAAAAAAAGCTAAGAAAAAAAAGCGAGGCACGCCCCTTAGTGGACAAGAAAAGCATTACAAAGGATTGCCTTTTTTCTCCTCGGCTTCGCTTCCCTCTAAGCACAATGCCATAGGCTTAGAGCTGCTTTCGCCAGAACCTGACTCGTTTCACCTATGACATCATCCTAAAGGACAAAGCCTCATAGTACCAAAAAGGGTCCTGCAATACTTTTCACTGCCGCCTAAAGGGCTTTGGCCCTGCCATTTCGCCCGCTTGCAGTAACAGGCAGGGGCTAGCTGCCCGGCCTAGCCTCAAGAAAAAGGTTGGATAGATGCTTTATAAAGTTTTTGTCGTGTTTCATTGGTTTTTTATTATTTTATTTTATTTATTTTTCTTATCCTAACCTTTTCATCTTTCATAGAGAGTATTCAGCAAAAGGATTCATTGCAACAAAAAGATTTTTATATTGGTTTTAATAAAAAAACCACTGATGGCAAAAGTTATTTTTTTAGGTGTTGGCGAAGCATTTGATGAACTCCATCACAATACCAGTATCCTTCTTGAGCATGACTCTCATCTTCTTTTAGATTGTGGATTTTTTGCGATTCGCCAGCTTTGGAAATATACCCAAGACCAAAATTATCTTGATGCAATTTATCTTTCTCATTTTCATGCAGACCATTACTTTGGATTGCCAGCGTTACTGATGCGTATGAAAGAGGAAAAGCGCAAATCCCCCTTGACGTTAATTACCCAACGTGGTGGAAAAAGCAAAATTAATGCAGTCTTGTCCTTGGCCTACAAAACCACTCTTGCAAGTTTTGGCTTTAAAATTAATATTCTTGAAGTAAAACACGGGATGCAAACCAAAGTTAATGAATTTAAAGTTTCCTTTGGCAGAACCATCCATGCAATTCCAAACCTTGCGATTCGCATTGGGGTTGGGGAAAAAACCTTGGTGTATAGTGGTGATGGCCAATTTTTTAAAAATCACGGAAACTTTTATCAAGGCGCAGATGTTCTTATTCATGATGCGTACACTTTAAAAAAACCAAATCCTTACCATGCTACTGTCGAGGCGATCTTAGCGTATGCAAAAGAAATGGATATTAAACGACTTGCATTAGTGCATTTGCATCGTCAGGAGCGTGAAAAAGCAAAAGACTATCTTGAGAAAATAAAAGATTCGCTTCCCTATAAAGTTGTTATCCCTAAAGAAATGCAAGAACTTGAACTTTAGGAGAAAAACCTAAACGACTATTTGATGCTTATTGTGGTTCTTGGCCCAATTCTGTGCTTTCCTCTCTTGAAAATGATCCTGCTTTCCATTTATTCCATAATGGTAGTTGTTACGTTTTTTTCTTTTTTCGTTTGTTACCCTCTTTTTTTTATTTTTATGTGCTTTACTCCTAAGCAGCTTCACTTACTCTATAATGCTTTTTATGCTTAATCACCACACCCAAGAAAATACGACGATGCAGGTAAATATATGGCACCAGCACCTCACAAGCCACTTCTTTTTCGGGCTCTTTCCAGTGTTGATAATGCGATTCAGTGTCTTGCGTGCAGCCATGCATGTGTTTTAGGCCTTAATGAGTTTGGTCAGTGTGGAGTTCGGCAAAATCAAAATGGCACGCTTAGGCTTTTGGTTGATGGAATCGTTGCGGCTTCGCATCTTGATCCTATTGAAAAAAAACCATTCTATCATGTTTTGCCAGGACAGCGTATTTTTTCGATAGGTACCGTTGGCTGTAATTTTCGATGCTTGTTTTGTCAAAATTGGGAAATTTCCCAACTTCATCATGCTCTGGATACTACGCTCTCAACTTCTGATGGTGCAGTATCATTGCAACAGCATATCCTGTCTTATGGTTCTTCTCTTTCCCCTCAACAGATTGTTGAGTATTGTAGAAAAAAAAGGATTTCCCTTCTTGCTTTTACATACAATGAGCCTACCATCTTTTTTGAATATGCCTATGCAACCGCTTCCCTTGCCCATCAAGCAGGAATCAAAACGGTTTTTGTAAGCAATGGCTACCTTACCTCTTCTGCTCTTGAAACGATTCGCCCTTATCTTGATGCAATTAATATTGACCTTAAATCATTTCGTGATGACTTTTACAAAACCTATTGTAATGCACACCTTGCTCCTGTTCTTGCAACAATACAAAAAGCCCATGCCTTGGGGATATGGGTTGAAGTGACAACCCTTCTTATCCCCTCCTTAAACGATAGTGACAAGGAAATCCTTGATCTTGCAAACTTTCTTGCAGCTCTTGATATTAATATCCCTTGGCATCTTACAGCATTTTACCCTTCGTATAAAATGTCTGCTTATCCTCCAACGCCCTATCGGACGTTGCTTAGAGCATATTCCTTAGGAAAAAAGGCAGGACTACGGTATGTCTACCTTGGGAACTGTCGAGATGTGCAGCGAAGCAGCACATTTTGTCACTCGTGCAACGCTATGCTTATCCAAAGAGATGGGTATCACGTCAATGTTTTAGGGATTGATCATGGATCTTGTATTGCCTGTGGACAGCAAATTCCAGGAATTTGGCAATAACCCTTTTATGTTGCCTTCGTTTTATTTCGTTTTGTTGCCTTCATTCCATGGGTATCAAAACGTTTATTGGCTTAGCGTATTTACTCTCTGTACTTGCAAGGAACCATCCCTTCGTTTTGATTAGCACTCCTTTTTACTCTTCCTTTCCTCTTTAATCTTGTAAAGATGTCCTTTAACGTAAGCATGTTTGTATTAGCATCTCTCTTGCCACAAACCTTAAATACTTTTTTTCCTTAGGGGGATTGTTGGTGATGGTGAGCAAAAACAAACTTTCACATTCCAAAGATACGCACAATAGTAAGCAGCGTATTCGCAAGAGTGCAGTTGCAGGGTACTTTTACCCAGAGCATCCAACCGTCCTTGCTGATATGATTGAGCAGCTGCTTAGCTATGCCCAATCCATAAACCAAAAAAACAATCTTCCGCAACAGCCACTTCGTGCTTTGGTTGTTCCCCACGCAGGTTATCGTTATTCAGGACAGGTAGCCGCAGTTGCGTATGCGTTGCTTCTTAACCACTTGTATGAATTTGACAGAGTGTTATTGCTTGGACCAAGTCATCGTATGCATTTTGTGGGTCTTGCGGCATCAGGAATGACTGCTTGGCAAACGCCCTTAGGAAAGAGTGCTCTTGACCTTACTGCTCTAAGCTATTTTACTGTCAATGATCAAGCTCATGAAAAAGAGCACTGCCTTGAAGTACAGGTTCCCTTTTTGCAATATCTTAGTCAGATCACCAAAAAGGACATCTTGCTGATTCCTCTTCTTGCAGGTAATCTGCATCCCTACGATACAGCGCAGTTCTTGCTTTCAGTCCTAAAAAAACCATCCTTTGAAAAAACCTTGCTGCTGATTACCAGTGACTTAAGTCATTATCTGCCCTACCATCAGGCGATGGCTGTTGATCAGCAAACCATTCGGTTTTTGCTGACACAAGATATAGAGAGAATGGCTATGCAGGGTGATGCTTGCGGCCTTATGCCACTTCTTGTGCTTATGCATTTTGCAAAGGAAGCAGGATGGCATCCGTTCCTGCTTGATCTGCGAAACAGTGGTGATACAGCTGGCGATCCGAGTGCAGTTGTAGGATATGCAAGTGTTGCGTATTTTTAGGACTCATTACTCCTCCTTTGAAAATCTCATTCCTTTGAGCCATGGCTGGTTTTCCTTGATACAGGTTTCCTTGGTGTTTGTTTTGTGTCTTCGTTTTGAATGCCACAGCTGTTTTCCTTGTGGTGATGGTACTAATGGTAGTGCTCCAGCATCATGAACAACGTTTTTTACTTTCGCTTGCTCGGCAGGCGATTCACCAGTATTGTTTGGCAGGAAGCACTCTTACTGTTGAAGAAGCACTTGCCAACTTTGGTAGGGGTCATAGACTTTCATCTCAGTTTCGTACAACACTGCATACGAACACAGGTGTTTTTGTCACGCTCTTAAAAAAAGGGCAATTACGAGGATGTATCGGGTATATTGAGCCTCTCTTGTCGTTAGGTGAAGCAATTATTGAGAATGCTATCAATGCGGCGTTTCACGATCCACGCTTTGCTCCTGTATCACAAGATGAGCTTTCTGTTATTACTATTGAACTGTCGTTGCTTTCTGTTCCCCAACCACTGTCCTATCAAAGCCCTAAAGAGTTGCTCTCAAAACTAGATACGACAATGGGCCTTATTGTCCGCAGAGGAAATCGGCGTGCCACTTTTTTGCCCCAGGTATGGGAACAACTTCCTACCAAAGAAGCGTTTTTATCGCACTTGTGCATCAAGGCAGGCCTAGTGGCTGATGCATGGATGAACGAACCACTCCAGTTTTCTTTTTACACCGTGATTCATTTTTCTGAATAAGGCAATTCATCTACTTGTTATTTTTGATGGATTCACTTGTTTTGTCTTACGACTTACTTTTTTCTTTCCAGGTTCTAAGACTAGAATGACCCGCGTCAGTGTACTATGAACATAAGAAAAGTACGTGGCAGTGCACTGTAATTGATACTGCTGTAGTGCTTTCCTATTCCACGTATGTGGTACAATCACTACAGCTCGTTTCTGAAGAGCTTTTTCCAGCATCCGAAAAAAACGGTCATACAAATCGTTGGTGATGTTTTTTGTATTCTTTCCGTAGGGTAAATCGCAAAAAACATACGATAACGGGATGGTAAGGGTGCAAGAATCACGCCGCTTAAGAAGATAGCGATGGATCCCAAAATATTCTAAATTTTTTTTTGCAGCAGCCACCATCTCGTATTCTATATCAAATCCAATAGGATAGAGTCCCATTTTTGCTGCTTCTACTAATGTTGTTCCGATTCCTGCAAAGGGGTCAATGATATGGTCTGTGGCTCCTGTAAGATTAATGCAGGTGCGCGCAAGGATTGGTTTTATTGCAATTGGTTTTGTAGCAGGATAGGTTGCTGGAGAAATTATTTTTTCTTTTTTTGGCTTGCTATACCATTGCTCAAGAAGGTAATACGTTTTTCCAATTTTTGCAAACCAAAAAAGTTTCCCATTCTCTAGGCAAACGCTGGGATTTTGGGCACTGTTCCACAATGCTTCTGCAAGTGTTCGTTTTCCAGCATCGCTTAGTATTGCCGTTTTTAAAAAAAATGCTCCTGAAAACAGTGGCCGGGTATTTGTGTTTGGGTTGTTGAAGTGCTTAAGTGCGTCACTGCATGCTTGCACTAGTTCTTCTTCCGTGGCTTGTCCGTCAGGATTCCATTGCCAGAGAACAGTCCAAATCGCCTTGGTTAAGGCAAGTCTGCTTACTAGATGTTTTTTTTCCTCTATCTTTGTTGTTTGCGCAATAAGGTACCTGTCGATAAGTTGTGTAGTGTTTGCTGGAATGCAAAGCAATGCTCTGGCTTCATCAGCTGCAAGGGTAAGGTCTTCTCCTGTAAGAGAAAAGATGTAGGCAGGGGAGTTCATTCCTTTTTCCATCGTTTTTCACATTGGTGGGGTTTTGTATCTTATGTTAGGGGTTTGCTCATGGATAGCATTTATTTATTTAATTCTTCCTTTTCATGGTTTTTTCTTGTCTCTTTTTCCCTTTTTTCTTCTGCATGCAAGAAGCATTTAGGTAAGGGATCATCGATTCTTTTTTGAGCATAAAATATAAATATCCAGGATACACCTCTCTTGCCATGGCCGCTCCTTCAAAGAGTTCTCAACCAAAACATAATCCTACTTACGCAAAACCATCAAAAATAAAGGCATCTTCTGCATCTTCCTCTTCACACGCTGTTCCTTCCTCTTCACAAGCTTCTTCCAAGGCTGCTGCTTCTCTAAGTGCTAAGCAAACCCCTTCACATGCTCTTTTACAAACGTCTGGTGGGAGTTCTACAGCGGTTATAGACACCCTCCCCTTGCATCAAACAATTTTAGATAATATTCAAACCTTGGTGTTTGTCCTTGATGCTCACAAAACTATTCTTTGGGCAAATAGAAAAGCACGGCAGATTTTTAAAAAAACAATTCTTGGTAAGCCCTGTCATGAGGTGTTGTATCACTACCACCAGGCATGCAAAGCGTGTGAACAAATGCGAAGCCGTGCTGTTTCGTTAGCACAAGCAACTCGTCGTAAAGCCCCAATTCCTTGCACAGCACACACCACTACGCTTGGGCAATATGAAATCATTGAACTTCTGCTTCCTAAAAAAACTTCCTCTCTTCCTACTCCTTCTCTTTCACACAACAGCCAGCAGCTTCAGGCCTTGATTGCTCTAAGCCAAAAAGCTACGGTCCTAAGCAATGACACAGCGATTTTAGAGATGGTTTGCTCCACCCTTACAAAAAAAATGGGCTATCGTTTTGCCTTGGTCTTTCTTTTTCCAGAGAAGCCTGAGGAAAAAGGTGTGTTTTCCTACAGTGCCCAGGCAATTCAGCACCGTGTTTTTGAGCGATGGTTTTCAACCTTTCAGCATCAACTCCTTACTCATCCCTTTTTTGAGCAGCTCCATAAAGGCACGCAGCAACTTCAAGTTCCACTTTCTACCTTTTTTACCCAGTTTGATCTTCCTCCCTCAGTCCTTTCGCCTTCTATCTCTCCCTCACAGCTTCAAGGCACCGTTGTTTTAACCTTGCTTAAGACCAAAGTAGGAAAAAAAGGGGTGCTTTGCACAGTTAACAAGAGCAGCACACCAGATGACCTTGTGCTTGCCAGTACCGTAGCTACCCTGGTTGCTAATGCACTGCAAAATGTGTATTATCAACATAGCTTAAAACAAAAGCTTCTTGATTTAGAGCAACTGCATAAGCTCTCGCAAAATATGACCACTACGTCCCAGTTTGCTTTAATGAAACAAATTCTTGATTTGGCTATAGAAAAAACAAAGGCGGTAAGCGGGTCAATTATGATTCTTAATCACGATGAAAAAAAACTTGAGACGATATATGCCCGAGGACGCGGCATTCGAAAAAATTTTTCTGAAATCACGTTTCCTGTAGGTGTTGGGGCTGCGGGCATTGTTGCAAAAACCGGTGAACGCTTGATTATTGAAAACAAGCTTACAGACGACCGATATATCAATGTTGGTTCTAAAACCTGGACAAAAAATGCCTACATTGGAATCCCTTTAAAATTTAAGAAATCTGTCCTGGGTGTTCTTAACATTGACTTTCGCAGCAAAGACGACCTAAGTAAAGATGTTTTAACCTATCTTACCATCATTTCCAATACTGCGTCCGTCATTATCCGCAATAATCAACTCTACAACCATTATGTGCTTCGGGTAAAGCGATTGTCGGTGATGTATGATATTGCAAAAGCAATTGCCGCTACCCTTGATTTTGAGCAGGTTCTTGATTTAATCGTCAAACGCATTGCGCAGCTTATGGACACCACCCTTTGTAGCATTTTTCTTGTTGACCAAAACAAAAAAGAGCTCGTGCTTAAGTCGTTTTATCCCTCCTCCATCCAGCTGATGGAAGAAGTTTCTATTCCCATTGCTTCTACTGTGAGCGGTGA
>JAWAQC010000002.1:0-18314 GCA_038894115.1 Candidatus Woesearchaeota archaeon
AAAACGATGCGCGCATTGCCAGACGAAAGGAGCGGGTGCTTGCGCTCGCAAGCACGATGCTGCTCTTGGCAAGAGCAGCTTCTTAGCTATCTTTTCAACAACTCTTTGGTGCTGTCTCCCCGTAGGGGGCAACCCCCACAACGCACACCGCGTAAAAAATATCTAGCCTCGACTTCAATGCTGCTCTTGGAGACAGCACGCATCGGCTCCGGCAACCACTTGCATGCTCCGTTAGGCCGCCACCCCCGTAAGGGACAACCCTCCGTCGAGCCGCTTATTGTTTCTTTCCCTTGTGCCTACGCACCCTTGATGCGTGCTACCAAAACAACACCAATCAAAAAGAATGTCTCCCATAGGTAAAACAAAAAAGAGAATGAAACCAAAGAAAACGCACGTAAAAGAACAACAATGCTAAAAACGTTCTAAGAAGCATAAAACATATATATCAAAAAAGATTACAGTGTGGTATGATCGTGGCAGATGCATTTACACAAGCTGAAAAATCGCTTGGGACAGCAGAATACCTTTTGTTCCAGACATTTCAAGGCTTAAAAGACACGAAACTTTTACTTGCTATTCTTGAGCATTTAGTCACTGCTGCTGATTATGCTGTTTCTGGGTATTTAGAATACCTACGCTCAAAAAAAGAAATTCCCCCCTATAATAAAACAAATTTTGAACTTAAAATTAGCCTGATTCAAAAACGGGGTGTTGAAGAGCTAGGAATTGACAAAAAACTTCCCTCAACCCTCCTTGAAATGCACCATTTGACAAAACTGCATAAAAAATCGCCTGTAGAGTTTGCAGCCAAGGCAAAATATGTAATGGCAGATGATGGGTTTAACCGCGTTGAAGTGCTTACTGAACAAAAAATAAAGGCATACTACCAACAAACCCAGCAGTTTGTTGCAGCCTGCAAAGCGCAGTATATGGGAGCAACAGCACAAAAACAACCAAAAGCATAACCTGAATCTGGTTTTTTATGAAAAACAAAAATCCTAAGCCCTTTCTTCCTGTGATGACCTATGGCATTTGAAGAATATATTGAAGATAGCATTCAAGAGCTTAAACGTGCCGAACACCTTATTTTTGTTAGCCTTAAATACACAAGGACAGTGGATGTGATTAAAAGTATCATTAACCGACTGATTGATGCCTATAACTTTATTTTAGAAGGGATGCTCCTTGAGCTAAAGAAAAAAAAAGTAATCGATGAAATCCCAACAGCACCAAAACTGCGCGCTGAAATTGTCAAGCAAGGCTATCCGCAAGATACGATGATTCCTGAGCTCCTGAACTTGTATTTGCTACTGCGCCAGCTTAACAGGGCTGAATATGTTCAAGTGCATGAATTTCGAAGGCAAGTTGCAATGATTGCAAAAATTGACGGAAGAGAATTTACCGTCAACATTGATACGATTAGCGCATATTATGCGATGACGAAAGACTTTATCACCCATATTAAAAAAACGTATGCGAAAAAACAGGATGAAACAAAATAAGCATTGCGTTCTCGTCCTTTTTTATCCTTCTTCTCTATCATAGGTCATAAGAAAAAGAGTTAGATAAAGGAATGCTAGCCTTCTGTTCCCATCCTAAAAGGAAGCAAAAAACAAGAATTATTTTTTCAAGGAAAGTGCAGCACGCAGCTGGCGAAGAAAAAGAGGAAACATTTCAACATCCATCCCTGCACCGCAGGCATATTCATGGCCACCGCCATGCCCTGCAATGCCCTGCAATGCCTGGGTGACTGCTGCACGCAAAGGAAGATTGCTTGAGCGAAGGGAAAGCTTGATTTGCCCTTGATGTATCCTTCCAACAAGAATAAGATCATGAGGGAAACAATAAAGCAACTCGTTGGAGAGTTCTTTTGTAAAACTGTTTCCATTTCCTTCATAGGTAAAAATACGCATGCCATCCTGTAGTGGCTGGGCTTTTGCTTGGGAAAGCAAATACTCATATTGCTCCTGAACGCTTTGGACCATGGACCAAAGTTTTTTTGCGTGAGAAGTTGTTTCATCAATCAGTTCATACACTGACTCCACCTCAAGAAGCAGCCCGACCGCCTTTTTGTACTGGGGACTTGGAAGTTTATGGACCAGACCAAAGAGTTGGATTGGCTTTTTCCAAGGGCTGGCAAATAATAAGTCTTGGGGTGTTGTATACTGGCCAAAAAGCTCTGGGAATGAGCGCTTTGCATCATCGATAAAAAGGGGAAGCGTCCAGTCTCCTAAGGTGCCAATGCATGCAATCCACAGCAGGCGTTTGTCTTCAAGAAGATAATAGATGATTTGAGAAGTTGGATAATTAGTAATCCCATAGTCATGAGGGTTGTAGAGGGAAATGAATGTACTAGAAATCGGTTCTTTTTCATGATGGTCAAACCACAGCAAGGGTATGTGGTGCAATTCAAGCCCGCGCACAAATGCCTCATCAAGCAGTGGCTTATCTAACACCACAACAAGGTCAGGAGCATGCTCAGAAATTTTTTTTAAAAAAATCGGTCCTAAACTTGGTGAGGTTTTGATGGGATAATGGTTTCCACGACGTATTGTTTTATACACCATCAAGAAACTACTAAGCCCATCTGGGTCATCATCGTACAGCACAAGAGGGTTTGCTGCTCCAGTAAGCAATGGTCGTGCATGTGCAAGTGATTGCAAAAACTGTTGGTGAGAATGGAAATCAAGACGGGAATCCATACGAAACGTGAAGTGGACAGAGTTTAAATGTCTTTGGTTTTTTTCCCGATGGTTGTTTTTTGCTGTCGTGTCTTTTTAAGGATAGAGCTTAACGATTGGACCCTGTAAAACATCAGGAATGACAAACGTAAGACGATGTGGACTACCATGCTGTTTTTTTATGGAAAGCAAGTATTCGCTATCTTTCTTGACTGGCTCTTGAAGTTCCACCGTGACTTCCAGCAAATCTCCATAGACAAAAATCTCCGGTCGTGGATGAGCGGTGGTTCGTCGAAGGAATTTTGTTGCATACCCCCCATATCCTACCAGATGGGAAGCGGGGCTAATGGTTATCTGGACTTCAGAGGGATGCAAAGTATTTGGGGTTTGGACGGTTCCCTGAAGAGAAAGCGTTCCAGAAGAGAAGGAATCAAGAGTGATGGTTTGATTCATGGCTAACACAACAGGAGGGGCACTAATATTAGGTATCAAAAAAAGTAGTTGCGTTCCATTCGAAAGCTGGAGTGCTAGCTGTGTGCTACTAAGCAAAACCAGCGATTCTTGGATATTGTCATGAGTAAGGTCAGTTCGCAGCAAAATAGGGTTGCCTATCGTCATAGGCTGGGTGATAGCCCTGGTTGGTTTATTGACAAAATATTGGGAGGTGTTTTTTGCACTGAAGCGGGCGGCAACGCCTTTGCCATGCCCTGAAATGTCAAAAAGCGTTTTATTAAGGTTTGCCTCATCAGAACCTGGCCCTAATCGAATCGTTATGCGCAGTACATCATAGTCATTGTCGTAGGGATCCTCTAGCAAATCAAGAGCAAGGACCTGAAAGTGCAGTGCTACTGACTTTTTTGCTTTGCTGCCTACATCCAACGCGCGCATTTGAAGGTCAGTTTGAGTTCGCAAAATAACTCCTGCTGCTGTCGCTGCAATTAAAATAGAAGCAATAAAAATAATCAGGGTGCTTACCCCAACCATTGAGGTTTTATTACGTGGTTTACGAGAAGGTTTTGCTTTGGACACTGCTGCTGCCAACACCATATAAAAAGAATAATAAAATGGTCTTTTTAATGTTTTTGTATTTTTAAAACACACGGATTAAAACACACGATGAACAAAAAGGAAACAAAAAGAAAAAACAAGATGCGGTAGAAACGACCAGCAGCACCAGTACACCCTCGTCAAGCAAGAGCACACGTACATTCATCAACGATGCACAACCAAGAGGGATAAAGAAAAAGGATTGACGACAAAAAAACAAAAAATATATATAGGGGCTTTCCTAAAAGAAAGTTAAAAAGCATTGTAATGACGCAGAAACGGAGGTTATACCAATGCCCAAAGCACAAAAAGTAGCAAAAGTTGGCGTTAAAAAAGAAGACGGCTATCTGTATTTTGTCGATAAAGACGGCGATGTCGCCCGTGTCATGATGGCAAGGGGCGGACAAAAGAAAAAGAAAACCGCAAAAAAGCGCTAAACGTGTTTTTCTCTTTTTCTTCTTTTTTTTGAGCATATCATTCTTGAAGGGATGGATAACGTATTCTTTCTTTTGGGCTCTTCTTACCTCATAGGAAAAAAAGTGCAAGGACAATAAAAGCTAACATAAAATCTAAAACGAAGAATCCAAGAGGGGAGGGCAATAAGAATTACTCTGTAGGTACTACAAACATTTTAATAGTAGGTTGTTTTAAAGTTCTAAAGGTGGTCTACTTGGGATTTGCTGATTTTTTTAAGAAAAAAGAAACAAAAAAAGATGATTTTCTTGATGTACCCTTGCCTCCAAAACCAATTACCCCTGCAATGCCTTCATCTGCTCCGCAACCCCCCAAGCCACTCCAGTTCTCTTTAGAACCTGAACAAAAACCCCAAACTCAACTGCCACCTACATTCCCATCGCCTTTTGACAATGAAACTGCCTTTCCAAAACCATCAGCGCCTGCAACAAGTGCACAGCCTGCTGTCAATTTCCAAGAGCTGCTAGAAAAAAATTCAGTAAAAACACCCTTCCCAACATTCCCCTTGCCCTCAACACCTGCACCCTCACCATTAACGAAAGAAATAACAGCTCCATCACCAATAACAACTCAAAATCCAAACATAGCACAAGAAAAAAAAGAACCTGGTACTGCGTCGCTTTCACCACCAGTACCAGACAAAAAACCAGCTGAGGTGTCGCCGTTTCCTCAAATCCAAAGTCCTGCAGTTGCCCCTAAAACAGAGGAGGAGAAAAAAGCACCCCAGCAATCGCAATCCCCTGCTGTTCCTGACCTTGATGATTTTGATTTTAACCTCCCACCCCTGTTTGAAGAGGAGTTAGCACTTGCACCTGCAAGCACAAGCCAGCAAACAAACCAAAAAGGAGCAGAAAAAACGATTGCAGTAAAAGAAGACAAAACCAATGAATTGCTGCAATCATTTGAAAACCATATTCAAGCACTATTCCCCTCACAACAAAAAGAGACAGCAGATATCCAAAAAAGTAAACCAGCATTTTCAGAAACCTCTGCTATGCCAAGCTTTTCATTGGCGCAAGGTGCTTCGCAAAAATCATTTCCACGACAACAACTAAAAACCCAAGGCCCAATTTACATGCCTTTAAGCATTTGCAACCAAATCAAAGATGATTGTAAAGCAATTAAACAAATATCAACAAACAAAACTGGGCTTGGGTATGATAGTGAAAAAACCTTTGACCAAGAAACAAAACTCTATACGGGGTTTAAAACCACAATCATGCAAATGCAAAAAGAATTAACAAAAATCGAAAAGCGCATTTTTTCTTGAGGTGAATGCTCCATGACAACAACAGGGCCTATCTTTGTAAAAGTCACAGAATACAAAGAGATTAATGAAGCAGTCAGCCAACTCAAAACCTATATTTCCCAGGCAAAAGACCTCATTGCCCAAATTGAAAAAATGAAAAAAGAAGAAGAGATGTATCTTCAAAAATGGAAACTGAGCATCAGTGAATTGCAAAAACGGACCGAAAACATCGAAACAATGCTCTATAAAGTACAATAAGTAAGAAGCTTCCTTTTCCCACTATAGAATCCAAACCAAAATTAACCATAAAGGTCGATAAAAAGAATATTCAACGATCCATTACCAAAAGGGACAAGCCATGGGAGACGAAAAGAAAAAAACCCAAGAAGAAGAGCTTTTTGTTTCTATTCAAGAACATACGAAAATTAAAAAAGAGCTGCTTAGCGAATTGAAAGTGTCGCTCATCGTGCTTAAAGAGTATTATGCACTAAGCACCCTTCGACAGCAAAAAAAAGAATTGCTCAATGAACTACAAAAAAAACTCAAGGAAATTGAGCAAACCAGCGCTACGATTCTGGAGCTTATGCCAAAAACACCGGCAAGCCATCAACCAGCAGCTGTAAAACCCAGTGAAGAAAAAGGAGCACGTGCTGGAAAAAAACTACCAAGCGCAAAGGCAGCTGTTGGAATGCAGAAAAAATCTGAGCTTGAACTTCTTGAAGAAGAATTAAAAGCAATTGAAGAGGCACTAAAAAAATTAGGTTCCTAAACAGGTCTTTACAAACGCATCAATTGCTTGCAACGATTGTTTTCCCACGGCAACGTTTCCATTAACTCCACACAGCAGCAAAGGATACGTGGCTGGAATATTCTGATAACAAGAGAATTCTTGCGGCAGTGGCTCTAATGCATTGATTTTCTTTAACGCAACGCCTTGTGCAAGCAGCGCATTCACGCTGGTTTCCATTTCAAGCGAAGCTGGTCCAGGAACATAAAAGAAATAGACCACTGGATTGCTGCAAGCGGCAGGAGTAGAAGGAACTGAGGGACCTGGTTGCGATGAGGTTGTTACAGCAAAGTCGTTTTGTGCTGGTTGTGTTGGTGCGTCTTTTTCATTGACAGATGTTTGCTCTTCCTGGCCTTGGGAAGGCTGCGCACCCATTGAACCAAGGAGGGTTTCCAAATCTTCTAATGAACTGATTTCATACGCGTCAGCATCAGTATCATTATAGACGATGGTAATAGTCGCATTGTTACGCAGTGTTTCTACAAAGGCAAGAAATGCTGTAGCATCTTGCTGTAACAGGTAGCCAAATGCACGAAAGCGAAGGTAAGGCATTACCTGCTCTTTGGTGATTTGCTCGCCTTGGCGAACTTCATCAAGTTGAATAATATGATATCCATAGGCAGTCTGGACAGGATCTGAAAGTTGGCCAGGTTTTAATTGCATAACTGCCTGCTCAAATTCAGGAACCATTTCCCCTTGGCTAAACCAGCCTAAATCCCCACCCTGCGATGCTGCAACTGGATCAAGAGAGCGCTCTTTTGCAAGCTCTGCAAACGAAGCTCCTGCAAGGAGCTGTTCTTTGATAGCTTTGGCCTCATCTGCAGTTGCAACTAAAATATGCCGTGCGCGATACATGGTTCCTGAAACACCATTTGCATACATTTCGTACAATGAATCAAGAAGCTCTTGAGAGGGTTCAAGTGCTGGAATGTTTGCAAGAACATATTTTTGAATGACAATAGCCATTGCCATATCATTCGTATACTCCTCATAAGAAACCCCTTCTTTTTCGAGTAACTCTTTAAACTCTTTTTCAGTGTAAGGACGGCGAGATTCACGAAGAATAATTGCGAGCTCAGGTTCAGGACCTATCCTCTTTTTTTTGGCTTCTTGATACAACAAAAGGTTGCTGATCATTCGTTCTAAGACAATCTTTTTAGTCATAAAAAGGCGGTATTGCTCTGGAATCAAAGCATATTGGCGCTCAAGCTCTTCAACTGTAATAACCTCCCCATTGACATACGCTGCTGGAGTTCCTTTTTGTTTGGTATGTTGTTGAGAAAAATACATACTTAAAACAAAAATCAGGACAAGTAATAGCAACAAACTTGACCAAAAATAAATACTCAAAGACTCTTTTTTTTTTGCCATAATCGAACACCTTATACCCACACAGTTTTTCTTGATACCTCCTTACAGGAAAATGTAGCCATTGGAAAAGAGTTTCAATTTTACTACAGGGAACGCATAGCAGTTTATAAGATTTTTGCTAAACAACGCACTCCCAAGACGAAAACAGCAAACAAGCAGAATTGAACAGAGCAAGAAAAAAACAAGCGAGGGAATAAACAGTAAGGTATTAATATCAACAAAACATTCCGTGAGGGATGCAAGCCCTCCCCTGGATTAAAAAATACCAGCCAAAAACGCTCGCTGAGGTTGTCGGCCAGCAAACTCCGCTTGAAAAACTTAAAGAAGCTGTCAAAAAAAAAGAGCCGGTACTCTTGTATGGGCCTCCGGGAATAGGAAAAACATCAGCGGTGTATGCGCTTGCCAATGACTTAGACTATGAACTGCTAGAATTAAATGCCTCTGATGTGCGCAATAAAGATGCAATCCTTGCAATTGCCGGCGCATCAGCCATGCAGCGATCGTTGTTTATGAAACCAAAACTCTTTTTAGTAGATGAATTGGATGGAATTAGTGGACAAGAAGACAGAGGAGGGATCCAAGCATTGCTGCAAATTATCAAGCTCAGAACTCTTGCGATTGTCATTATTGCCAACGATCCATGGGAAAAACAATTTTTTGAGCTTCGGCAAGCATGCCAGCTTATTGCTTTTAACTCCCTTACCTACCTTAGCATTACCAGCCTTCTTCGCACGATTGCAAAACAAGAGCAACTGGCAATATCTGATGAACACCTCGCAATTGTCGCCAGACGAAGCGGCAATGATGCGCGCGCAGCAATTAATGATTTGCAGTTGCTTGCATCCACACTAACAACAAACAACCAACTTGATCCGCAGTCGCTTGAAACCCTCGCACAGCGAGACAAGACTGAAAAACTCACTGATGCATTGATGCGGGTTTTTAAAACCACTGATTTTGCCGTGGCATTTCATGCCTATGATGAAATTGATGAAGATTATGAAAAAATTATGCTGCTGCTTGACGAAAATCTTCCCAAAGAGTACCAAGGAAAAGCACTCGCAAAAGCATACCTTGCATTGGCAAAGGCAGACATCTTTTCAAAACGAATACGAAAACGTCAGGATTGGAGATATTTAGTGTATATTCTTTTTTTATTGAGCGTGGGCATCGCCCTTGCCAAAGAGGAAAAAAACCGAGGGTTTGTACAATATCAGCTAACCTCAGAACGATTAAAACAGACGGCAATTGCCAAAGGTGCGCAGGCACAAAAAGAAGAACTTGCAAAAAAACTTGCTGCACGCCTGCACTGCTCCATTAAAGAAGCCAGAATGCACGTACTCCCTTATTTGGAACTTATTATCAAAAAATATAAGAATGATAAACAACTACGAAATCTTTTTATGCATGAATTACAATTGCAAGAGCAAGACCTTGCCTACTTGGAGAGGTAAGCAAGATGAAGTGCCCTTTTTGTGGAAACCTTGAGACCAGAGTGATTGACAAGCGAGAGACAGGAGAGTTCCAGGAAATTACAAGGAGAAGGCGAGAATGTGAGCGATGCGAAAAACGGTTTACCACCTATGAAAAAGCCGAGGAACTAAACCTGATTGTAATCAAGAAAGATGGAAGAAAAGAACTTTTTGACCGAGAAAAAATCCTTAAAGGCTTGTATCGCGCATTTGAAAAACGCCTAATCACCCAGCAACAAATCAATGAACTGGTAAATAAAATTGAAGCAGAATTGCGCGAAGAAAATGAGCGTGAGATCCCAAGCTCAAAAATAGGGGCTATTATTATGAAACAACTCAAAAAAATAGACAAAGTGGCCTACATCCGCTTTGTTTCTGTGTATAAAGAATTCCAAGACATTGAAGAATTTAAAAAAGCATTAGATAAATTATAATCCTAAAGAAAACCCAATGTCCCAAAAAGCAAAGAGTTGAACCTCATCCCCTGGGATAAAACCAAAAGGAGAGAAAAACCAAGAACATGAAAAACGACTCACCGCTTCGCCGTCAAGAAGAACCAAAACAACCAACACCTTCATCTTATGAAACCCTTTTTCCGTATGAAGGGGCATCAGCCCAAGAGATGATCCAGTTTTTACAAAAAGAAATCGTGCGTAGAGAACAAGTAATCGCAAAACTTAAAGAAGAAAACGCACTGCTCCTAAAAACAGCCCTGCGCCAAGCCAACGAAAAAAATGAGATGATGCAAAAAGTACGAGAATTGGAAAAAGCCCTAGCCAATGATCAGCAATCGCTCTCATCTGCTGGCACTTCTGGACAACACCACGAGAAGAGCAAAAGTCAAGACTAAAACACCTTGGGGTTGAAAAGCAAATCACGTTCTGTTAAAAATGCTTTTGCAGTAGTGTTACCTGCACCTACCAAAAAAAGCAGCCCCTGCCCATCTTTTTTGTGAAATAGTTCATAGGGTTGTTTGGCAAAACTGACCAAAGCAAACCGTGCTTTTGCTTTTTGCAAGAGCATGATGTTTTGCATCCATCGGCCAAGCAATTTTGCTCGTTGCACAGCAGGTGCACTGCGCAAGGAAGATAAAACAAAAAGGTAAATAATCTGATGTTTTGCAAACGCTTGAGCAAAAATGTGGTTCATGCCTGAACGTCGGTAGTGGAGAAAATCATGTTTTTGGCTTTCTTCAAGCCCATAGGCAAAGCGAGGTTTTCTAATCGCAAGTTGTTGAAGAACCTGGGTTTGTGAAAGCGACACCTTTTCAAGAGCAAATCCAGAAAGATCAAGAACTGCTGCCTGCCTATTTTTTTCTTCTAAGGTTGTAACAGAAAGGTCTGTAGAAAGCTCGTAAAGAACACAACCAAGCTGCTCTGCTCTTGGCAGCAAGCCTTCCTTCTTAAGAACAAGATCAACCCATACCATAGGGTAAGGAAAAGAACATTCCTTTATATAAATTCTTGTTCAAAAGCAAGTGGCAAGAGCCAGCTTCTTAGCTATCTTTTCAACAACGATTTAGTGCTGTCTCCTTGTAGGGGGCAACCCCCACAACGCACATCATGTAAAAAACATCAAGCCTCAACTTCAATGCTGCTCTTGGAGGCAGCACGCATCGGCGCATGGTTTTGTTTATGTGCCTGCGCAACCGTGATGCGTGCTGCTGAGGTAAAAACTAAAATAAAGAAAAAAAGATGTCAAGTGCCAAGAAAAAGAAGAGGTATCATTACAAGAAAAAGAGAAACAAAAGAAGATACAACAGGGGAACAACACCAAACATAGTGTATTCTGTGCTTCGGTGAATTTTTTCAACAAGTTCTGTTTTCTTGAGCTCTTGCAAATCCCACAGGATAATATTAATCACAAAGGTCAAGACCAACACAAAATACGTCAAAATCATGAATTTGTCAGCAAAAGTAAGGTAACTTACTGGTGGAAGCTGGTTTGAAATAGAAACATGAAACATGACTGCAGCAAGAAGCCCTGAACCTGCAATGGTAAGCCGGTTAGCAATTTTATCTGGATCAATGACATAACTAGAAAGGACTACCAGCAAAATAAAAATAATGGGCAGCAGTGTTTTTAAAAAAGAGTTAAAGGTAATTTTTTCAATAAAAATCGTAAACACGTACTGCGAATAGGATTCATCATAAACAGGATAATAATGCAAATGCTCAGCAGCTTCATAGCCAATAATTTTCCAGCCTGTAAAAATGATGGATTCATCAATCCCTGATTGTTCAGGATTTGGAACGTACCGAATATGCTCAGCAGAAGAAAGTTTATCCTCTAAAATTATCTGCATTTGCTGTTTATCAAAAGGAAACCTGCGCAGATCAACAGGGCTTGCTAAGGATGCTTGGATGCGGTAAAATTTTTCATTGGGCAAATCAATCATTTTATCAATTGAGGTTGCCCTGCCATTCATAAATTCAAAAGAAGGAGTGATACATTCCTCCTTGCAAGTCATAGAAAGGTAAAAATCTGCTGTAAACGAGCCAGTAGCAATATCGAACCTTCCAAGGTTAAGAACATATAAGCCAACCTGTACTTCTTGAGGGGTAGCCTCTTGCACTGCTGCGCTTTGCAAATCAGGTTCCTGAGCAATCCCAAGAGGCAAAAGCAGCAAAAACAAGGTAAGAAAGACTAACAACAAAGGCTTAAAAAAAGAGCATTGATGATGGGAAGAACGCACAAGATGAGGAAATGCAAAAACAGCCATACCAACGTGAAAACACCAAGAATTTAAAAAGATTATTATTATCTTATGAGTGGTTCTTAGATGACAAAAGAGGGGTCTAGTTCGGGTTAGCTCTTAGAGTTAGACATGTTGATAATAAGGTTTTTGTGGATCGTATTGGTATTTAATGATTGTTTAATGATAAAAAAGAAAAGGCATGTAGTTGTTAAGGAAAGGAGAGAAAAAAGCAATAAAAAACAAAGCCATCAAAAACAGGAAAACAGAACATAAGAACAAAAGAGAGGTAACAAAAACATTAATATAGGGTTGTAACATTCCAGGCAATATGGAAACCGTTTGGGTAGAAAAATATCGGCCAAAAACGTTTGATGCAATAAAAGGTCAGCAGGACATTGTGCTTCGGGCAAAAGCGTTTGTGCAAAAAAAAAACATGCCGCATTTGCTTTTTGCCGGCCCACCAGGGGTAGGCAAAAGCACACTTGCGTTAGTGATTGCCAGAGAACTGTATGGAGAAAACTGGAGAGAAAATTTTTTTGAGCTCAATGCATCTGATGAGCGAGGTATTGATGTCGTGCGCATTAAAGTCAAAGATTTTGCAAGGACAAAAGCAATAGGTGACGTGCCGTTTAAAATTATTTTTCTTGACGAAGCTGATGCATTGACCAAAGAAGCGCAGCAAGCACTGCGCAGGACGATGGAAAATTACACAAGCAGCACGCGGTTTATTTTAAGCTGTAATTACTCAACTAAGATTATTGACCCCATCCAATCACGATGCACGCTGTTTAGATTTAAGCCACTGCCAAAAGAAGAGCTTTTTGGGCTGATTGATGAAATTGCAAAACGAGAAAATGTAACGCTTAGCCCCCAAGCCAAAGAAGTGCTTTATGAAGCAAGTGCAGGAGACTGCAGAAAAATGGAAAATATGCTCCAAGCCTGTGCAGCATTGACAAACAAGATTGATGAAGAGACCGCACGCAGCGTGGCATCTGTTGCCAAGCCAAAAGAAATCAGGGAACTACTTTTGCTTGCAGTCCAAGGCAAATTTCTTGAAGCAAGAAAAAAATTGCTAAGTACCATGCTCACCTATGGGCTGTCAGGAGAAGATGTAATTAAACAAATTTACCAAGAAATCCTTGTGCTAGAGATTGATGCGCGAAAAAAAGCAGCCATGATAGAAAAGTGCGCAGAAACTGAATTTAGAATCAATGAAGGTTCTGACCCCTACTTGCAAATTGAAGCATTGCTTGCAAGCCTTGCACTCTAATGCTATAAAAAAGGCAAAAAAAAGCAATCCCGTGATAAATTTTCTTGATACTGTTCGTTAACAAAGAACGATTACGCTATTTTTTTAAGCATACTATTGACCTTCTTCGTAATTGCAGCTTTTTGTACTTCAGTTAATGCTCGTGCTGAACCAGTATGATACACGGTGGAGGAAATTCCACAAAAGGAAAGAATGTCTTTTGCAATCGCTGGAACAAACCGGTTTCCCATGAAAATGAAGGACAAGAGTTTTGGTGCACCTGTGGTAACAAAGACAAATGCTTTTTTACCTTTAAGTAAGGGTCTTGGAATACCTTTGTAATAATAAAACGCAAAGCGTGCAGTAAATACCCTATCAAAAAACCCTTTGAGAATAGCAGGCATACTATTCCACCAAATTGGATAAATAAAAATAAGGATATCTGCTTCCTTGATTTTTTTTTGGTAGGAAGCAACCTGTGGGTCTAAAGCATAGGTTCCCTCCTGCTTTCCAAGTTCTTGCTCCGAAAGTGCTGGATTAAACCCTTCAGCATATAAATCAATCAAAGTATAAGGGAGTGCCTTAGCCTTAAGACCTGCTGTTATCTTTTCTAAGGTGTATGCTGCATGGCAATCGCTTTTTTTAGGGTGTGCATAAATAATCAGAATATTCATTGTGATTCACATAAACAAACAATAAGAGTAAGAGTAAAAAGTACAAAAAAGAGTTTTAATCAAGGGATTTATTGAGGGTAAAAATAATTCAAAGGGAAATTTTGATTATTTGGGTAAAAACACCAAATAATATAAAAAATTGTAAATCGTGGCAATTCCTGTAACAACAAAATAGATTGGCTTATTCCAATCCCATACTTTCTTGCCATCAAAAATAAAAAAAGGAATCATGTTGAATAGTGCAAGAAGTGCATTGATCCAAAACCCAAACAAAAAAACATCAACATCCCCAAGAATAAAGGTTCCTTTAAAAGCAAGAAAAACCGTTGCTAACAGCAGGTTTGTCAAAGGTCCTGCTAATGCGATTTTGCCACGCTCTTTTTTATTAATATGGCCATGCAAATACACTGCACCTGGTGCTAAAAAAACAATCCCAAAGATGGAAAGCAACAACCCAATCCAAAGCATAGTACGGTATGCAATAAACTGCGCTTTAAATCCAAAAAATTGTGCTACAATTTTATGCCCAAGCTCATGGAATAAAACCCCTATTCCAACCGTGGCTAAACTAATTCCAAGCATCAGAGCAAATGGTTTCCACCCTGTATAGCCAAAATAAGCAGTAGCTACTGCTAACGAAACAAAAATCCAGGAAAAAAACAGGTCAAGAATTTCTTGGCGATAAAAGACATAACTTAAAAAAGTATACTCCTGCTGTTTTTGTTCATGCCAAGGATTGATTTCTTCATCAGCATGTTGATCAGAAAATGCTGCCATAAATCTAAGGCATAAGTTTTGCTATTTAAGGCTTGTGATACTAAAGATACGAAGGAAGGGAATTTTAAAGTAAAGAAAACTGGAAGTGGTAAATCATTTTTTTAGGTTTGTTTTCATTGATTTTTTTGGGTTTTTCTTTCGTATCCAAAATGCTGCAAGAACGACAAGAAAGATAAGCAAAACTGAGACAAGAAGAGTAATCCAATTAAACCAGGATTCTAAAAACATAAGGATGCTGTCTCCAAACCACATAATCAAAAGTGCCTCTGCAAAAAACCGCGGTGCCCTACCAACAACGGTTGCTAAAACAAACAAATGCTTTTTCATTTTGACAATGCCTGCACTGATACTAAAAACCTTGTATGGCAATGGAGAAAATGCACCTATCACAATCGCAAGAAAATCATATTTTTTAATAAGAGCATGGGTTTTATCGATTTTTTCTTCTGTAGTAATCTTACGTAGCAAAGGCCTGCCTACACGTTCGCCAAGATAATAGCCTCCAAGACCACCTAAGGTAGAGCCAATAGTAGTAATGAGTGCAAACCATAATGCTTGCTCTGGCATACGTAATGAAAGTGCAATAAGCAGTACATCAGGAGGAATAGGGAAAAAAATACTTTCAATAAAAGCAAGGAAAAACAATCCCCACATCCCTAGTGGAAGAAAGGTTGTTTTTGTCCAAGTAAGCATTTGCTCTGTGATGCCCATAATAACGTGTTCACCTTTTGCTTTTCTTGGATTTTTTTGTGCTTGATGATAGTATGCGTGGTGATAATGGTGCTAAAAGACGAAGAGATTGTACAAGAGAACGAACATACGAGTCTTGAAGAATAACGTTTTTGGCAAACGCAGATAAGGTAGGAAATTGGCGAATTTCTTTAGCTATCCAACGCCCTTTATGCTGGTAGCATTGTTGATGTTTAGCACAAAAAGCCTTGCTGTTTAACTCTTGTGAAATTGGTGGTCCCTGAAGAAGATACTGCTGGGCAATGCGTTCTTTTGTTTTGATTATTATCCATGCTTTTGTTTTTTGATTCCAATCCCAGCTTGCATGAAATATTGGAAACCCATTTTTTTCCAATAACGATTTAATCCATGTAAGACATTTTACAACTCTTGTGCCGACAATGTCTTTTCGTGCTGCATATAAAGTAAGACCAAGCACTAGCATCCCTTTTTTTTTAATTGCTTGCGACAGATTGAATGGCTTAATGATAAAGAATGACTTGCTTGGTTTATTTAAGAATTTTTTTGCTGCATGAACAAAGACATCATATTGCTCTTTGCTTAACGCTGCTGCTGCATTTCTTGAGGGTAAAAGAGGATCGATAACAATCAATGGACTTTGAATCTTTGCCTGGTTTAATGCTTTTAAAGCATGGGTTGGACTAGCATAAGCATGGCTTGGGTCAATCACTTGTTTTGGTTTCCATTGCACTGCATTCTTAAGCAAAGGCAAAAATCCACCTGCATGGATTGTAAGAATATCAACAACATGACCAGAAAATCCTAAAATATAACTTTCAGCACCATAACAGCGCTGTGCTTTGCAGAACTGTTTGGTAAGCCGTATTTCGTCTGCTAACGAGGGATTCTTTGCAAGCGCATTGCGTACCCATTGGACATGAAATACTGACATATCCATGGTATTTTGCGCTTGGGAAGGGTGCTCTATTGCATAGACTGGCACAATTTCATACACAAATCCACCATGGTGAATTTGGTAATAGGTTCGTGATCCTTGAACAGCTAATGGGCGGTAGGATGCCAAGGCATTGCCTAGTTGTTTTGCAATGTCTTTTTCATGAGGCTTAAAACGAACAAAAATATCTACATCAAAACTATTTCGAATTGCTGTCCCTTTAGCATAAGAACCGCCCAAAAACACGTCAACAGACAATGGAAGAAGACGCTTAGTAAGAGAAGCAACAAACGCATTGATTTTTTTTTCCTGGCTTGGAAGCGGACGAAGACGTTTTTTAATGCCTTCAAGCAGTGTAAAAAGGTCAGGCATGGTCATAGACTCAACTTTTTGTAGCTTTTTTGGTAAATGAGTTTGGTGAAGGCTTGTTTTTTGAGTGATTTACGTTCCTTTTGTTTCCTTTAGCAAAGAGGCATAAAAGGAGTTACTGTACTTTAATTTCAAGATTGGAAACTGGGCTTGAACTAAATAATCTTGCTGTAAAAAGCTCTTTTAAGCTTGGTTTATACTTGTTGTAATATTGATAAGATACCGATTTTCCCAACTTCTCTTCTAAATACTTTTTTGCAGTGTCCATGTTCCCTATTTGGTCAATTAACCCAAGCTCAAGGGCTTCAACACCTAAATAAAACTCTCCTGTCGCAATTTCTTGCATTTTTTCAGAACTAATATTTCTGTTTGCTGCAACTTCGTTGGCAAAATATTGATGAATCATGTTGATTTTTTTTGCAAGTTTAACGCGCTCATCCTCGCTTAATTCTTTAAATGGAGAGCCCATGTCTTTGTATTCTCCTCCTGTAAGGCGATTGTAGGTAACATTATACCTACGCATTAATCCTGCAAAATCAAGGTAGGAGGACTGCACCCCTATGCTTCCGGTAATTGACACTTTGCTTGCAATAACATAATCAGTTGCAGATGCTATCCAATATGCACCTGATGCACCAACATTGCGAATCACTGCAACCGTTGGTTTTTTCATGGTTTTGATTTTATTGGCAATTTCTTCACTGGGGACAACATACCCGCCCGGAGATTCAATTTCAAAAACGACCGCTTTGATTTGGGGATCTTCTTCTGCTTGATCAATCAAAAGCAAAATATCATCACTTACAGCATTGGTTTCAAAAAGCACACGCTCGTTAGTAATGACTCCCTTAATGCTAATCACAGCAACATTTCCCTCTTTAAAACCATCAGTGCTTATACGTACGAATAATGATGTTGCTAAGGCAAACAAGAAAAAAAAGAGTAAAAATTTCCAAAGTTTCATAGTTTTTCCTCCTGCACGGTTCTAAGTGTGCTTAAGGTTTCAAGCAATCGCTCTTTTTTAACAAACATATAAATTGGCTCAATAATCCAGAGTAATAGGAAAGGAAAAAAAGGAATAAGGAAAAAGTTGTTGATGAGGTGGTGGCGCCAAGTTGCCTCTTTTGGAGCTTGGATTGAAATTTGAGCAATGCGTTGGCCCAGGGTTTGGCCATAGGTTTTTTCTTGATAGACAAAATAAAGCAAGGTAAAAAAAGTAAGAATCATTGCACCCATCATCATCATATTCATTTGATCTGGTGCTAGGTCTTTAAATGATGCAAAGCTAAGGGTTTTTGGGAACATAAATGAAAACTGCATATAAACAAAAAGGTCAAGCAACACAATATCGACAACAAGAGCAAACAATCGCCTCCAATAGGATGCTGGAACAAAGGTTTTTTCTGGTAAGGATACTGTTTTTTTTGCCATGGGAGTCTCATAGAAGACAAGAGCTGCAGTATATTAATTTTTCTGCTCTTTTTTTACTTCTCTTTGCAGTGATTGCTTGATTTAGTGTTTTACAATAAAGAGAATAGTGTTTTTTTTAAGTATTAAAATTCTAAGTATTGAATATAAGAGGGAGGCATTAAGTAAACCAATTCACTTAAACGAATAGAAAAACCAAGAAATCTCTTTGAATGAAACCAAAAAGCATATATACTGGTAAAAATCTAAATAACCAAAAAAGGAGGTTTTTATCATGGTGCAAACAGATCCCTTTGCGGTAATTTACATAACCCTTGCAATAATTATCGGTACTCTTGGCGCAGTAGTCTATAGCTTGCGTATTCTTGTTTTACTTGAGCGCAGAATTGCAAG
>JAWAQC010000003.1:0-16346 GCA_038894115.1 Candidatus Woesearchaeota archaeon
TATGCAACAGAGTAGTGCTTGCATACAAAACAATCACAACCTTCATCAAGAGGTTCATGCTTTTGCTTCATTTTTCCTGAAAGCAAATCAACCTTGCCCTGCCAAGTAAAAAGTGTGCCATGCCTGGCGTTTTGCGTGGGAAACACTGAATCAAAGCAATCAATGCCACGCTCTACAGCTTCTAAAATATCAAGAGGATTTCCCACACCCATTAAATACCGTATCTTTTGCTGAGGCATTCCTGCAACTGCTGCTTCAATCATCGGCAACATTTTTTCTTGAGGCTCACCAATAGCAAGCCCGCCAATTGCAATCCCATCAAAGCCTTTGCCTTCATACTCAAGGCTTGAAAGATAGGCTGCGCTGTGTTTTCGCAAATCTGCAAACAATGCGCCTTGGGAGATTGCAAATAACAGTTGGTTGGGATTATGCTGCACTAAGCCATCGATGATTTTTTTTCCCTGCAATGCTGTATGATGGTGTAAACATTCTTTTGCCCATTGATGAGTTTGGGCTACGGCAGTTTCTGCAGCGTTCCTGCTGCTTTCTACTGGTGGCATAACATCTAAAACCATAGCAATATCTGCTCCAATAAGGCGCTGAATAACCATACTTTTTTGTGGTGTGATGTGAAAGCGCTGCTTGGTAAAGGGATTGCAAAACCATGCACCGTTAGCAGTGGTTTTTTCAAACATGCCACGCGACATTTGAAACCCCCCTGAATCTGCAGCAATACACTTCTTAAAGTTCATAAACGGATGAATCCCACCTGCAGTACTAATGACTTCTAATCCTGGAGAAAAAAAAGTTATGAGAGCATTCACAATAATTGCTTGAGCATTGATGCTTGCATAGGCGTCAGTACCGATATATTTTCCTGAAGCCCTGGTTGCAACTGGCATAAAAAACGGTGTTATGATATTACCATGCGCTGTATGAAGGATTCCTGTCCTTGCATTGCCACAAGTTGCAGTAATGGTAAAAGGGTTTTTGTTCTTGCCTCGCTGTGGTTGATGGAACGTGTCTTGAATGGTTTGCTGGTACGTTTGATGGGAATTATCCTTGTGCAGATCTTGTGGCTTATCTGTTTTTTGGGTATTCCTCCTTTGGGTGCTTGTTTTCATTATCATCCCTTGTTTTTCATTTTTCATTATTATTTTTTCATGATTATTTTCCCTAGGAATGTACCGTTACTATTGCGTTTACGATTCCATTTAATAGGAATAGGGTAATTACTGAGGGCATAGCTGTTGATTGATGGGTGTTGATTAATAGTGGTTAATTTATAAGGACAAACTCAGAGGATATTGCTAAAGTTGTTAGAGGCGATGGTAATAATTAAATGTTCTCTTTGTTGCACGCTACTTGGACTTGGTTGATGCAAGAGTTGAATGAGCAGTTGATGCAGCAGTTGCTAGCCCAGCTGCAGCGTGGTTTTTAGTATCAAAAAACCAAGACAAAAAGATTGATGCAATGGTTGATAAGACAATACTGTAAAGAATGAATAAAATGCTGATATTTGCGACAATTTCCATCTGTGGATAAACGGCCAAGGTTGCAATAGCTAAAAAGAGAACGACAGCAACATCAATCCCTTTTGGGGTTGTGAGAGTCATGAGCAGGCGTTCTTTGCGGGTAAGTGTTCTTCCCAACGCAAGAACAACTGCACTGTAGCGAACAAGCAGATAGATAACAAACAGCAAGGTTCCAAGCATTACCTCGTGCATCGTACGATATTGGGCCAGGGTAATGATTGCCATCCCCAGCATGAAAAAAACAAGGATGGTCAAGGTATTGCTAATCAGACCTGCAAAGGTTTCAAGCTGGAGTTTATGCCTGATTCGGTGGTTGCCAAACACAAGCCCAAACATGGTTACTGCAAGCACGCCATTGCCAAGCAATGCCTGGGCAAGCACATAGGAAAGCACTGCAGCTGTAAGCATCATTAAATGGGTAAGTGCCTGATCTTGGATATGCATAAGCAAATAAACAAGCAGGTATCCTATTGCTAATCCTACAGCCAGGGGAATCATGAATTGCTTAAGCAAAAACACAAGGTTTTGGATGGTTAAAGTGTGAGTTTGTGTGGTAATCATGGTAAGGAGAACAAAAGAAAGCACTACGGTGAGCGGAGTGTTCAAAATTGCCTCAACCTTCATCAAGCTAAATAATTTTTGATTTTTTTCTTTTGCACTTTGCAAGGCAATAACAGGGTCAATACCAAACATCAGGACCGCAAAGAGAAGGGAAAAAAGAAGGGGCAAAACTACCTCAGAGGAGAGCAGGAGTGAAGGCTGAGCAAGAAGGGAACTAAAGGGAACAAAAAAGAAAACCAAGAAAAAAAATCCAATAATCAATACGCACAATCCTAAAAAGACCAATGAAAGTTTAATGCTTTGTTTTGCCAAAAAAAGCAGTGAATGCAAATGCAGTTTTGCTGTTGCATGGAAAACAACAAGAATCAGAGCTAGTTCGCTAATCACCACCAATACTTCTTGGGAAACAGTTCCTAACGACAAGAGCCCAAAAAGCATTCCACCTAAAACAAGAAAAAAAACATTACTTACCTGCATTACAGAGGCAAGGGCAGTAACTAAAGTTCCAAACAGCAAAATCACTGCGATCATCATGAGTTGATCCATAGCAAAATGATTTTGGATAAATCAAGTTTATATGTTTTTGGATTAGAGATAAACTATTAAGATAAGAAAGATAAGACAACCAAATTTGCTTGCATTTCACAAGAGCAGCATCAAGAAAGCGACTGGAGTGAATGCCTTGGAATGTGGTAGGGGGACCTGCCCCATCCGGGGACCAACAGAAGTGCAAAACGATGCGCGCATTGCCAGACGAAAGGAGCGGGTGCTTGCGTTAGCAAGCACGATGCTGCTCTTAGCAAGAGTAACTTCTTAGCTATCTTTTCAACAACTCTTTGGTGCTGTCTTCCCTTAGGGGCAACCCCCCGTCGAGCCGCAGATCGCTGTTCTCCCTTGTGCCTACGCACCCTTGATGCGTGCTGCTTCAAAACCAAGGAGACATAAACTCAAAAAAGAATGTACAACAACCAAAACAAGAGTTACAACCAATCCAACATATAAATCAATCCTAGAAATCACAAGTGCAAAAGCCAACACAAGTGCAGCAGTTCCTGTAAGCAAACGAAGCTTTCCAGCTTTCGATGTGACTGATAGCAAAGACTTTTTTTATCTGGTAGCGCAATGCTTTTTGCTCAATAAAGCCATATCGGGCCAAGATAGGCACCAGTGATTTTCGGATTTTTTCTCCATGCCTATCAAAATCTGTGAGCAGTAAAACCTTTCGCTTCATTGCACCTACACCCTGCCGTGCATGCATACGGTACAGGCGCTCAACAAAGAGTTCATGATTGGTAGTAATTGCATAGGCTTTAATCCCTGCCTTGCGCAATGCTGCTACATCGTTTTTGCCTTCTACAATGATAATCCCTTCCTCTTCAATGCGCTGGATTTGCTCAAGAATGCGCTCAATTTGCTCATCGTACCTTGTTGTTTGTAGACGTGCACTTTCAGCTAAAGTAAGCGATTGGCCTTTCTTTTGAGTTTTCTTGAGCTGGTTATTGGTTATATCCCTCCTAGTATTCATTTCTCTCCCTCTTAATATTCAAAAAGGGCTGAGCAAGAACATTTTCTATTGGAATTTTTGTAAGCATACATCATCACCAAAAACCATGAACAAAAAAAGTATCACTACAATACTATCTAAATTGGACAAACAATAGGATAAAGAGAGGGAAACCGAAAAATAAAGCAGGCAAAAAACCCTGACAAAAAATGAACAGCAAAAATAAATAGAAAACTTAATATAAACTTATCTTTTTCAATAGCAGTATGATTCCTATCAATGAAATGGCAGCCTTTTGCAAGCGCAAAGGCTTTATCTATCAAAACAGCGAAATCTATGGACCATTAGCAGGATTTTATGACTATGGTCCCTATGGTGTAGAGTTAAAAAATAACATTAAACAAGAATGGTGGAAATACCATGTCCAGCAGCGCGATGATATGATAGGCATTGACGGCTGCATTATTACCAATCCTTTAGTGTGGAAAGCTTCAGGCCATACTGAGCATTTTGATGACCTTATTCTGGAATCTGTTGATGGAAGTTTTCAGGCAAGAGCAGACCAATTTTTGGAAGAGCAGCTTGCTGGCAAAGGGATTACTGTTGAAGGCATTACTGCTGAAGAGGTTAATGCACTCATTGCCAAATATAACCTCAAAGCACCAAATGGAAAGGCGCTTAAACCATGCACGGCGTTTAACCTCATGTTTTCAACCCAAGTAGGACCAAGTAACCAAACCAAAGCGTATTTACGGCCTGAAACTGCGCAAGTGATTTTTACAAATTTTAAGCTTGCAATGGAAAATGCAAGAATGAAACTGCCTTTTGGCATTGCCCAGATAGGCAAAAGTTTTCGCAATGAAATTTCTCCAAGAAACTTTTTATTTAGGTGCAGGGAATTTGAGCAGATGGAAATAGAATATTTTATCCATCCAAAAGACACCAATCACTGCCCTTGGATTGATGAAGTGCAAGACCATCAAATCTTAGTGCTAACTGCTGCTGAGCAAGGCAAGGGGCAAAAAACTGGGGAAATGATGAGTATAGGCCAAGCTATCAAAAACAATCTGATTAATCCTTGGCATGGATATTTTCTTGCCTTAGAACACCGATGGTTTATTAGCCTTGGAGCAAGAGCTGAAAAATTCAGGATACGCCAGCATGTAAGCAAAGAAAAAAGCCATTATGCAACTGATACCTGGGATTTGGAATACCAATTTCCTTTTGGCTGGAAAGAACTTGAAGGTGTTGCTAATAGAACCGATTATGACTTAAAATCCCATATGGCTGCTTCAGGAGCAGACTTACATTATTTTGATCCTGACACAAAAGAAAAAGTAATCCCTCATGTTATTTGCGAGCCATCGCTTGGAGTAGAGCGCAGTTTTTTGGTGTTTATGTATGAAGCATATACTGATGATGGCAGAGGCACCATAAGCTTGCAATTTTCACCCTTGCTTGCACCAGTAAAATTTGCAGTGTTTCCCCTTGTAGCAAAACTTGATGCAAATGCCAAAGAAATTTACCAGACATTAAAACTACTTGGCACTGGACTCTATGATAAATCAGGCAGTATTGGAAGAAGATATGCAAGAGCTGATGAGCTTGGAATTCCATTTTGTATTACTGTTGATTTTGAAACACTAGAAGATAAAGCAGTTACTATCAGAGATAGAAAATCAATGCAGCAAAAACGGATTCTGCTCCAAAACCTTCCAAATATTTTAGAAGGATTGATTACTGGAAAAAAACAATTTTCCCACATATAAAGAACATCTGCTTATTTCTCGTTTACACAATGAATAAGTAAAATTAGTATTAATAGTAAAATCAGTAATAATAAATAATAACACGAAAACTAGATTTTTAGGATTAAGGAAGTATTATTGAAAATTAATATTTATAAGAAAATAAGGAAAGAAAACAAAGATATAAAAACACATAGCAAAATATTAATTACAATTATTTCTAAAATTATTGAAAAAAATACAATATAAAAATATTTTTATTAAAAAAATTGTAATTATTTTAGGTTTTTTACAAAAATAATATAAATAAAAAGGATAACCAGAGGAATTAATTAGGATAAAGTGAGGGTAAAGAGGAAAATCGATAAGAAAAATAAAATTTATCCAAAAAATGAATGATGATGGAAATCAAAGAAAAAAGAAAATCTGCAATGCAGAGAAAAAAAGATTTAGAAAAAGAAGAGCGGGCAAAAGCCTCGGCAGTCAAACAAACCCAAACTGCAATAAAATTTATCAAAGACCATTTTGAGCGTGAATTAAGCAAAGCACTAAACCTATCTCGAGTAAGTGCGCCGCGATTTTTGCAGCAGGGAACTGGACTGCAGGATGATTTAGCTGGAAGCCAAATTCCTGTCCAATTTAAAGCAAAAGCACTGGCAACCCTTATTGAAATGGTCCACAGCCTTGCCAAATGGAAACGCTATGCACTTAAAAAATACAATTTTACTATTGGCAGTGGGCTTTATACTGATATGGACGCTGTACGAAAGGATGAAACCCTAGATGCACTGCACAGCATTTATGTTGACCAGTGGGACTGGGAAAAGGCCATAAGCAAAAAGGAGAGAAACCTTGCCTACCTTAAAAAAACTGTTGAAAAGATTTACGATGCGATAGGTATAACCCAAAAAAAATTGAAAAAGGAGCTTGGACTAGCGCTTCCTCCACTGCCAAAAACAATAACCTTTATCCATAGCCTTGATGCACAAAAAGCATACCCTGATAAAAGTCCAAAAGAAAGAGAAGATTTACTTACCAAAAAGTATGGTGCTGTGTTTCTTATCGGGATTGGATCTCCATTAGCAGATGGAAAACCCCATGATACCAGGGCGTTTGATTATGATGATTGGACTACAATGGTTAAGGGAAAGCCAGGCCTTAACGGTGATATTTTAGTTTGGCATGAGCCACTAAAAACAACCCTTGAACTTTCATCAATGGGCATTAGAGTTGATAAAAAAGCACTGCTTTTACAAGCCAAGCTTACAGGGAACATGGAATCATTAAAGCTACCCTTCCATAAAGCTGTCCTAGAACATACTGTGCCATTAAGCATTGGGGGAGGGATTGGACAATCACGGCTTTGCATGTACTTACTGCAAAAACGGCATATTGGAGAAGTGCAATGTAGTGTATGGCCTGATAGGATGGTAGAAGAATGTAAAAGCCAAGGCATTATTTTATTGTAAAGCTATTATAAAGCCTGGGGAAAACTTTTCAGCTGAGGGTAAGCCAGTAACGTAACTGCCCTAAGAATAGAGTTCTTTAGCAAGAGCAGTTTTGGTAAAAGCCAAACTTTGGCTGATGGATTAATGATAAAAGCACTACCAAGAATTAAGCATGACAACAAAGAGCACACCAAAAAGAAGAGAAAAAATAACACTATGGTCCCAATGGCTATGGTCTTTATTGCAGGAAAAAGGAATCAGCTCATCAGCAGAAATGTAAATCATAATTGCTGCTGTTGCTGCCATGACCGCTGCAATTAAATAAGGGGTTAAATGCACAAACAGCAGTTTTGCCGCAAAAAACCCTGCAATAATTGGCAAGACTGTTGTAGCTGCATAAAAAAATGCTTTTGCCCTATTTTTTGTTGCTGCAAAATAAGGGGCACTAGTGCAAATCCCCTCAGGAATATTATGCACAGCAATGGCAATAGCAATAGCAAACATGGTTTTTGTTTCTGAGAGGGTTCCAATTGCCAATGCAATGCCTTCAGGAAAATTATGCAAAAACATGCCAATAATAAGGTAAATTGCTGTTCGTTTAAGTTTCATTCCTTGTTCTGCCCTTCCAAGCTGAGGGTGAATATGTGGCAGTGTCCGATCTAAAGAAAACATCACAAAAGCCCCAAATAACGAGCCAAGAAAAAAAACCCAAAATGGAGCTAATGCTAAGCTTTCTGGAATAAGGTTAAGAAATGAAATACTAATCATAACACCAGCTGCAAAGGAAAGCATATTGGCTAAAACCAGTGGCTTAGGATGATGCAAGATTCCTATTAAAGCACCAACTAAAGGACCAGAAACACTTACCAGCAACATCCAATAGATAGCATCCATAACAAAAAAAAAGAGGCACTAGTTAATAAAGATTCTTGTTGAAAAAATAGGACATAATAGTATAAGCGTTATTATCCTAAGAAAATACAAGAACCATTAGACCTCAAAAGAAGAAAAAACGATTAAAGAAGAAACACCAAGTTTTCACGGTCAATAACATTTTGCTGGCGCTTAGCAGAACCTAAGCTTGTTGATTTTATGGATTTAGCATTGTTTTTTTCCAGGAGCAACTCTTTTAAGGCAACTGCAGAAACTTTGATTCTTGCTTTGGCAAAACAGGTATGATTCACACATAGCTCAACAACATCATCTTTGCCAAAACTGCCATTGACACTAAGAATTCCTGCAGGAAGAAGATTTTTTCCATTACGCAATGCTTGATATGCGCCATCATCAATAGTAATTTTTCCCTTGGGTTTTGCTTCCTTAATCCAGCGCCTGTTTAAATCTATTTTCGAAGAAGGCAAAAATAATGTCCCTACACCACTACCAAAAACAACTTTATCAAGAATCCCAGGGGTTCTGCCATGACAAATGACCATAGGAATGCCTGCATCCATGCACACGTTTGCAGCCTTGATCTTTGAAGCCATACCACCTGTTGCAAAGGCACTGCCTTTGCCTGCTGCACCTTGCTCAAGCTCTGGAGTAATAGCTGTAATTATTGGAATGGGTTTTGCATCAGGATATTCTTTTGGGTTTTTGTCATAAACAGCATCAATATCAGTAAGCAAAATCAAAAGCCCTGCATCAAGTTTTGAGGCAACTAGAGCAGAAAGCCGATCGTTATCACCAAAACTTGGCCCAATTTCATCAATACTAATGGGGTCATTTTCATTGATGATTGGAACAACTCCTAGCTTAAGCAAACATTCAAGGCACTGCTTAAGATATAAAAACCGTTTTCTGTTGGAAAAATCATCATAGGTAAGCAAAAGCTGGCTAATCGTGATTCCATAGCGTTTAAATGCATCATAATAATAGCGCATAAGAATACTTTGCCCAATAGCAGCAAGCGCTTGGCGCATCGTCACATCTTGAGGCTTTTTGGTAAGTTTAAGCTCTGCAATGCCGGTGCCGATAGCACCAGAAGTAACCAAAACAACCTGGTATCCTTTTTGCCGCAATCCTGCAATTTGACCAACAAGAGTATCAAGGTATTCTAAATCAAGGGTATTGTCTTTTGCACTTAAGGTAGCTGTTCCTACCTTGACAACAACAATTGGATTTTTAGCAAGAGAAGAAATGCTTGGCTTTGAAGCTTGTTGCTGCTTGGGTTTTGATTTGCCACATTGGTTCTGATTGCTTGTTGATTTTGATAAAGAAGGCATAATAATCTCCTGTTAGATAGGTTGAATAATATATGATAATGCCGTTGTATAATCAGTGACAAGGATTTGCAAATTCCTGTTGCTTTGAAATAATGTTGAAATAAGTTAAAGAGGGTTTAGGGAAAGAGGAGGGTTGATTACTTGATCATTACTTTATCTTTTTATGCACAAAACGCTTTGCCTGCTCACCAACATAGGTTGCAACCACTTGGCCACTGCCGACAAGCTGGTATTTGGTGGTTAACAACCCTTCAATACCTGTTGGCCCACGCGCATGGATTTTTCCTGTGTTAATGCCAAGCTCTGCGCCTTTTCCATATCGATATCCGTCTGCAAACCTGGTGCTGCAATTCACCATAACAGAGGATGCATCAACTTCATCCAAGAACGTTTTTGCTGCTGCATCATCATTCGTTACAATAGCATCAGTATGTTTGCTTCCGTATTGGTTAATATGTGCAATTGCCTCTTTAAGAGAACCCACAATTTTAATTGAGATAATAAGCGCATTGTATTCTGTTGCCCAGTCTTTTTCTGTTGCAGGTTTGAGCAAATGCTTAAACTGGCCTTTTTTGTCTGCCTTGGCAATGAGAGGCAAACTTTCGCTATCAGCACGCATTTCAACACCATGCTCAAAATACGCTCTTGCAAGCACTGGCAGGAATTGCTTGGCAATGCGTTTATGCACAAGCAAGGTTTCAATGCTGTTGCATGCAGCAGGATATTGGCATTTTGCATCAACAGCAATTGCCACTGCCATCTCCACAGAAGCATCTTTGTCTACATACAAATGGCAAATACCTTCGCTATGACCAAGGACTGGAATTTTCGTATTGTTTTTTATTGAGGTAATCAGCTCTTTTGAACCCCGCAAAATAAGCAAAGAAATCTCTTTGTCATGGCTAAGCATAGCAATTGCATCCTGGCGAGACTGCAAAAATACCAATGCACCTGGAGCTACCTTATTAACTTCTGCAGCAATAAGGCTTCCTAAAAAATTCTGGGTTGCTGATGCTTCTGAGCCACCTTTAATAATTGCCCCATTGCCTGATTTAATGCACAAACTTGCGATTTGTACTAAGGCGTCAGGTCTTGCTTCAAAAATAACTCCAACCAACCCTAAAGGAACAGTTGTCTGATACAACATCAGACCTTGATCTAGCTGGGTTTGCGAAACAATAACATTGAGTGGGTCTGGAAGCTGCTGCACTGCCTGGACCTGGGCAGCCATGTCTGCAATTTTTTGCTCTGTGAGTTTTAAGCGCTCGATAAACGCCGGGGAAAGGTTAGCTTTTTTTGCTGCAGTCAAATCTTTTTGGTTTTCTTCAAGAATTTTTTTTTTGTGGTAGGGAAGGGAAAAAGCAATTTGCTTTAAGATTGCGTCCCGAACTTTTCCATCAGTTTGTCCCAGCACTTTAGATGCCTGATATGCTTTTGCAATAACTCCACTTACTCCTGACATAGACTTCACCTGCTTATAAAAGATTCTTCATTTTTATAGGTAGCGTTAGAATATTTTATTTTTCCTTGAGATATAATTTTTCCTTGACATATAAGAGAGTAAGGATGATAACTGCAGAGGGGTATTTTTAGTTTACGTTTAAATGATTGTTTCGTGTTGATAGCAGTAAGATTGGTTATTTCCTAGGCTACAAGTAATCAGCAATAAAATAACCATAATCAATCAAAAATAAAAATTTCATTAAAAAAAAGAGGTATAAATGATTTATGAAAAACACCATGCCTAAACCTGGTGTGTAAACAGTTACCAAGCAAACACGTTAGCATACTCCTGAGGGTTTGAACCGAGCTTGATGCATAATTGGAGTAATAGAGTGGTATTCTATGACAGATCCGTAAATGGGGTTAAAGGGTGGGGTTGGTTAAAAAGAGGAGTCAAGGGGTAAGATGCTATATTATTTTTGCTTTGCAAGTTGCCTGCTACGCTTTGCAGCTGCTGCAACTGCTTGCTGAATGATTTGGGCAAGCTTTTGCTTTTCAAAAACTTGCAGACCAGCCACCGTCGTGCCATGAGGAGAAGCCACCATACGCACTAGCTCATCAGGAGGAATCGTTTCAAGCAAAGCAGCAGTGCCTTTCATTGTTTGCACTGCCAAAGCATAGGCAACGCTAGGGTCCAAGCCTTCCTTTTGTGCCTGGTTTGCCATTGCCTGGACAATGCTTGCAAAAAATGCAGGGCCAGAGCCTGAAAGCGCAGTGACAACGTCTAAATCTTTTTCGTCAAGCAAAAACGCTTTGCCGCCGGTTTGAAGCAAGGTATGGACAAGCTTGGCTTCTTTGCGGCTAACACCTTTTCCTACTGCATAGCCTGCAGCCATTTCTTTGACAAGGCAAGCAATGTTTGGCATGACACGGATAATTTTTGCCTGCGGAAGCAGTGCTTGCAATGTTTTGATTTGTACCCCAGCTGCAATAGAAACAACAAGTTTGCTTGCAACAGGAGATTTTGCAGAAGCCTTTTGTGTTGGCGCTGCTTGAAGAGAGGATACTACCTGGGCAATGTCCTGGGGTTTTACTGCCAAAAAAAGTATTGAGCAAGCATTTGCAACCTCAATAGGATCGCGTGCAAGAATAAAAGAAAATGTATGGTGTTTTGGTTTTTTCGTAGGAGAGGCTGCTGCTCTAAAAAGAAGCTGCAGTTGTTTTTTAGCCTTACGAAGCTGTTCTTGATGAGGATCGTAAACAATAAAGTTGCAATACCCAGCAGCACAAAAACTTTTTATAAGCGCAGTACCCATTTTTCCACAACCAAGAAAACCAAGAACAAGCTTTTGTTGCCCAAAAAGAACATTAGTATTTGCCTGGACTCTAAAACGGGGTAATGAAGAGGTAGTAAAAGGGCTCATTGTTCTGCACGCTTTTTTAGGAAAAATGGGGTTTTAAAAAAGAATAACGAGTGATAAAAGGTTTATTTTTTGGCTTTTTGCCATTGGTTTTTTTTTCTTGGTTTATGCGTTGGATTTTTTAAACCTTTCCTTAATTGGTTTAATAATGGCAAAGGGAAAGGAAGTGAAAACAAGTGAGAGGATTGATTTTTTGTAGAAGAGGAGTGGTTAAGAGATTGAAAGTAGGATAAAAAATCCAGGAGAACTTGTTTTTGGTTAAAAGCAATGTCCATAGCAGTTATTGTTTTTTTCTCTAATGCTACCCATTGGTATGCACTGTTTTCATAGTCTAAGACAATCTTCCCTTTTAGTTGACCATAAAAATAAATTGCACGCACGATTCTTGCTGCCTTAGCTGATGCAGCATGAGAGCTTGGTGAGGAAGAAAACGCAGAGCTTGATTGGTACGTTGCATTTGGTAATTGTTGCAACGAAGAAGAATGCTCAACATACGAGCGAAAATAAGAATACCATACAACCTTACATCCTAATTCTTCGCCAATTTCCCTTATTAGGGCTTGCTCTAAAGTTTCATGATGCTCAACTTTCCCACCTGGAATAGACCATTGATTTGCACCATGGGTTTCTTTTGCTGAGCGCCTAACTAGCAGCACAGACCACTGATTATGCTTATAATCAAGAGCAAGTAAATCTGCTGTGATAAGGAGTGGCAACGATTCAGCAACAGAGGGGGGCAACGAAAACCCAGGAGGCTGATGTGCTAAAGACTTCACAAAAGCCTTGGCATTCCCTTGTTTCATAACTGCACGCTGTGGCTGCTTTTTTGATGGAACAACAGGACCCATAAGAACACCATACCAAAACGATGATGGAGTAAGAACTACGACCCACCCCTTCACTGCCTAAACAATAACACGTACCAATACAACCAGTGGACAATAACAAATAAGAGCAAGGAAATAGCACTCTTTTTGGCTGAAGCAACGCCCAGCGTTTTGGCTTATTCTTCTTCAGCAAATTTCTTGATTTCATCAAAATGTTCAACAATCAACCGTGCCTTGTTCTTTCCAAAACTGAAAGGATACTTGTCATCCTCATTGCGTTTAAGCACAATTAATTTATTTCCTTTATATTCGCTATATTCAATCATGGGTGCTTCCCTCGTTTTAACTTGTTGAATAGGAAGGTAAAGAGACTACGGTTTATATCGAAGCATCGTTCTTGGGAAGGGGATAGCATCTTTAATATTGTCAAGCCCACAAATCCATGAAATTACTCGCTCTACACCAAAGCCAAATCCACCATGGGGAACAGAGCCATACTTACGGGTATCTAAGTAAAACGCATATTCTTCGACATTTTCTCCGTCATGGACTAAACGCTCTTTAATTTTTTCAAGATCTGATTCGCGCTCAGAACCACCAATAATTTCCCCATATCCTTCAGGTGCGATAAAATCAACACCATGCACAACATTGGGATTCTCAGGTGATTCTTTCATGTAAAAAGCCTTTACTTTTTTAGGATAATGGGTAACTGCAAGAGGGGTATCAAACAAACTGGAAAGCTTATCCTCTTCAATGGTTCGCAAATCTTTTCCCCAGGGAATAACCATCTGATGCTTTTCTTTGAGCAGTGCCAATGCTTGAGTGTATGTTATTCGTGGAAAGGGTTTGGTAATCGCAGGTTCAAGCTTGGTGATATCCCTTCCTAAAAGAGCAAGTTCTGGCTTGTTTTTCTCAAGAACACGAGCGACCACATGCTTGATTAACGCTTCACCATGGTCAATAATCTCATCAAAGGTTGCCCAAGCAACTTCCATTTCAGCGTGCCAATACTCAGTAAGATGCCTGCTCGTTTTTGATTTTTCAGCACGAAATGACGGAGCAATAGTGTAAATCTTTTCAAGCGAAAATATTGCTGGCTCAGCGTACAACTGCCAGGTCTGCGCTAAAAACACATCTTTTTTGCCAAAATAATCAACCGCAAAGAGGGTTGAACCCCCTTCACATTGAACAGACTGAAAAATAGGTGAATGATACTCATAAAACCCTTGCGTGCGAAAATACTCGTGGATAGCACCAAAAACCGTGCTTCTGATTTTTAAAATTGCAGTCATTTTTCTGCTACGCAGCCATAAATGGCGGTTATCTGCCAAAAATTCTATGGATTGGTCCTTAGTAATAGGAAAAGTATCTGAAGGACCAATAACTGCAAATGCAGTCACATCAAGTTCATACCCTGTAGGTGCACGGTCTTCCTTGCGTAATGTTCCTTCGATAAACATCGAGGTTTCAATCTGAATTTTATCGATTTCAGAAAAGCGGTCAGGAAATTGTTCTGCACTAAAAACACACTGAATAATATTTGTGCTATCGCGTAAGACAATAAATTTGAGATTTTTAAGACTGCGCTCACGATAGACCCATCCTCGCAGAGCAACCTTGCCTTGGCCTTTTGCCAATGCTTGTGCAATATTGACAAACGGCTCTTGAGAAGACCAACTCCCAAAGAAAACAGGTTCAATTGCTTTTTGCTCAGGTTCATTACTCGTTGGTGCCGCATGAATGCTTTGATTGGCTGGAAATTTTACTGGAACTTTTGCTTTTGAAGCTTTTTTTTTTTGCTGCTGCATAACAGTCACCACCATTAGACGATAAACAAGGAAAAGAGGATGTAAGAATAGTGACAACGGGACTCTATTTATATTTTTTGTGGTTTGACCACTAGGGCGACAGTCCTCACGAGAGAAAGACATAGAAAGAATATACAAAGGAAGAAGAACGAGCATCACTTTTTTCTTCTAAAAGAAGTTTTCTTCAAGAGCGTTTTGAGCAGATTGGTCAAAGTACGTGTGGAAGAGAGAGGTACGCAAGAGGATTGTGAAGGTGTTTTTGTGCTGTACTTGGTCGTTGTTCCTCTTAATTTTTTACCGACGAAGAGAATGTATCGTCTTGTATAGAAAGAGAGATTTCTCTCAACGCACAAAAAATATCAATAGCAAACGCATGGGAAGGAAAACAAAAAGAAAAAAGCAATAGGTTTATTAAAGCAGGAACAACCCTAAAGAGAACAATGAAAAAGCAACGATCTGCAAAAAGCATGCACCGAAAAAAAAATGCAAGCAGCGCAAAGAACCCGGTGACGATCGCTGTTGGTAGTCTTAATCCTGCAAAAAGAAAAGGGGTTAAGGAAGGATTTTTAGCAACAAAGCAATTTTCTAAACTGAACATCGTAGGAGTAGCAGTTGATTCAAAAGTAAGCCCAATGCCAAGCTCTGAGGAGGAAGCAATCCAAGGAGCAATAGAAAGAGCAAAACAAGCCTTACAAAAAACCAATGCTGATTTTGGAGTTGGGCTTGAAGGAGCAATCGCAGACACCCCGTATGGAATGTTTGTCATGGGTTGGGTCGCAATTATCAATAAAAATGGAATGCTAGGACTTGGATGTGGAGGTAAAATGCTGCTTCCCGAGTAAATCCGAAAAAAAATTCTTGAAGGCTACGAACTTGCGACGGTAATGGATGAAATTACAGGGAAACAGAACATCCGAAGCAACGAAGGCGCATATGGTGTGCTAACACATGGAATCATTACTAGAAGCGCCAATTATAAACTTGCAGTCATATTTGCGTTATCCCCATTTTTTCATCCCTATTATTACCAAAAAAGGAAAAGAACAAAGCAGCCACAATCGTAAAAAAAAACAAGAGCAAAAAAGAAAGGGCAAAGAGAAAAAACCAAAAGAACGTATAGCGAAAAAATAACAAAACCACACCGCTACGAAAGAAAAAAGAAATAAACTAAACCTGTGAATGGCAATGGTTCAATGTATCCTTGCTTCACGACAAGATCCTGCATCTGCTACTCTTGCAACCCAACTGCTTGAGCATCCACTCCTAAAAACGAGAAGACTATTTCCAAACCAAATTCAGGTTTGGAAGAATTGCGCTGTAGAAATTGAAGGCTATCTGCTTGAGAGGTTCCAAGAGACGAAGAATGCGTTAGAAATCAAAAGGGTACCTACAAAAAAGAGCTTGCACACTACGGACCAAGCATATTCAGAAAAAAGTGCAGGTGCAATACCACTCGTCATTACGAATCATGAACTCCTTTTTCTCGACGATATTGACCAACTGATCAATAAAGTACTAACCCAAACATTTGAAAAACCAATAATAATTGACTTGCTGCTCGTGCTTTCAAAACATTCATCAAAACATCCATTTCCAAGTCTGAGTGTGCACAGCATTGGAAACTTTGAAGACGCAGAGCTTGGTGGAAAACCAAATATGCTTGTTCCCTCCTCTGCAAAAGCCATGCTCTTTGGGCTAAAAGCAATCGAAGCTGCAGCAAACGTTTTGCAAGCGCAAAGCAACGTGGTGCAAGCATTCCAGGAAGTAACACACCATGGACCGTGGGTGAGCACCCCGACGATTTTTTTTGAAATTGGAGCAAG
>JAWAQC010000004.1:0-5835 GCA_038894115.1 Candidatus Woesearchaeota archaeon
AAATTAAAAATAACAATAATATTAATTTATATAAAATAATTAATATTTTTAAATATAAAAAATTTAAAAATAAAAATCAAATTATTATTTTATTAAAAAAAATTAATAATAATATTATTTTTTATTTTTTAATTATAAAAAATTATAAGAATATTATAAAAAAATTTATAATATTTAGAAAATAATATAAATAAGCTATTCTCACTTTTTTATTTATGAATAGTGGAAATAGTGGAATACTCTGCAAAGATGAAGGCAATAAAAGAAAAAGTATGCCTACACTCATTCTCCAAAGCCCCCAAGCGCTAGGAATTTTAACCAATCCTGTACGGCTGCACATGCTTAAGCTGTTACAGCAAACTCCCGCGTATCCTGCAGAGCTTGCAAAAACAATGCATCTACACGAGCAAAAAGTGTATTACCATCTCAAGCAATTGCTTGCCAGCGGGCTTATTGCCGAGCATGAGCGAAAAGAAGTGCGAGGAACGATTGCCAAACGCTATGTCGCAAAAGCAGCAAGTTTTTGTGTTGTTTTAGAGGAGCAATGGAAAGAACAGGCAACAAGTTTTTCTGAGCAGGCAGCAACAATTTCCGACGACATTGCATGGTTTTTTGAGCCGTTTATCGAGGAGCACAAACTTGCGGCAACCCTTGTTGTGGGAAGCCCCGATGCCCACGGCAAATACAAAGCCTATGCCCGTGATGGGCATTATGCTGCTGAGCTCTCACTTTTTTTAGGCTCGCTAGCAAAAATGCCTAGCCATTTTAGCATTATTACCGATGTAGATGCAAAAAAAGAACATAAACTTTCACAAAACCTTATCTTGCTGGGAGGACCAGTAACCAACAGTATTGTCGAGGAAATTAATGAAAAGCTGCCGGTCAGTTTTGTTGAGCAACCCTGGGGTCTAAAAAGCAAAAAAACAGGAAAAACCTACCACGAAGAAAATATCGGCACAATCCAGTGCATTAAAAACCCTTATAGTGAAAAACACTGGATTTTGCTGCTGGCTGGCATTAGAGCCATTGGAACAAAAAATGCAATTATTGCCCTAACCAGAGAACGATCAGTGATAGCAAAGGCATTTATGGCTAAAAAAAGGCCATTTTCGCTGGTAGTGCAGGGATTTGACTTGCAGGCAAATGGGGAGCTTGAAAGCATTGAAATCCTTGAGTAATGCTAAAAATGAACCTAAAAAGAGCTAAAACTTAAAGGAAATGCAAACTAACTCTCACTTTTGTATATAAAGAAATGCTAAAAAAGCTCATTTTGCTGGCTTTATCAAGGAAAAAAGATAACAAAACAATACAACAAAAAACTAAAAAAACAGGCAAAAACGATTTAAAGATATCGTTTACAACCACATAATAGGTGAGGAAGGGATGGGATGGCTAAGTAAAAACGAACCTCAAAAAGAAAAAGAGTATGTAAAAAAAACGCATTTTAGCTCATTTTACCGCTGGATCCATGATTTTTTGCACTATCTTCACGAGGAAATGCGCCTAAGCAGGGAATGGGCAACACATTTGCACGAAAAAACACGGCAGCTTGAGGAAAACCACGCCAAACACATCGACGAAACAAAAAAAACCATCGTCCATACCAAAGCCTGGATTGACTACCTGCACCAAAAAACAGAGAAATCAACAAAAGAAATCGAGAAAACAAAAGAAATGCTTCTTACAATTTATGAACAACATAAAGAAACAATAAAAATAATTGACGAAATAAAACAAGAAAATATAAGGCTTAAAAGAATGCTTGCTGAACATCTTAAAAAAGACATGACACCAAGTGTCACAGAAGGTGTCACAAATAGTGTCACACTGACACAAAAACCAGTGACATCGACGAAAATTATTGAAATTAGAGGAGAAGAGAAGGAGGAAAAACAAGAGATAAATGTGTCACATAAAATGACACAAAGTGACACAATGACAGAAAAAAACCAAGAAAAAGAAAGCATTTTTGAAGATAAAGTATATATAAATATAGAAAAGATAAACAAAAAACAAAGCACAGGGAAAGGACCAAGAGAAGAACAACCCTCAGAATGGGGCGCTATTGGAAGCCTAAAAAACCTTAATATTACAGAAAAACGAGTGCTCTATTTGCTTTTGCACGAGCAAAAACCAATCAGCTACCAAACCATTGCTGAAAAGCTGGAAATGAATTATAGCACTGTTAAAAACACGATTTATCGGCTACGCAAGCAACAAATCCCTATCCTAGACTATTTAAACAAACAGGGAGAAAAAGAGTTTTACCTGCCTCAAAACCTTAAAATTGCCCTAAAAAACAAGCAATAAGGCCTTTAAAAAGGCATAAAAAAATCCCTAACAATGAAATAGAGAATAAAAGAGAGATAAAAAACCAGAAAACAAGAAAGACCAAAAAAGAAAAGCTAAAAATTTAGGGAAAAGAGGGGAAAAAGAGGAAAACTAGTTAAAATACGCTAAAATAATGGTAAAAAGTGAGAGTTGGAAAAAGAAAAGACCAAAGAGCATGCAAGGATAATGGTTTTTTCCTATAAAGCGATAAAGGATTTATATAGGTTTTATTATATAGGCTATATATCTATTTTTGGTAAAATGGCTTTAAAATGCCTAATAAAGCCATACATCGCTTTTTTTGTATCAGTATTGCAATACAAAGGACGATGGCCAAGCTCAAGAGCTTCTATTGCGCATACCTGAAAAATTTCAGCATCAAGGTTTTCACGCACTTTAGCTCCTGAATAACCCCTTTGCTTAAGGCGCTTTTTAAGCAACGGCAGGCTACAGTTAGTCACTATGCATGCATAGGTGGACTTTGGGGTTAAAAAGTGAGCGATATGGGTTTCAACCAGTATAAGGGGATAGGATTTTATGCGTTGGAGATAGGTTTCTAGCGTTTTTGCAAATTTTTTTTCATCAAGAATGTGTGCGTTGCGCTGCCTATCGTAGGAGCAAAAAAGATGATGGGCTTTTGCAAACGCTTGTACATCAAGCACAGGAAGATGACAAGCGTAGGAAAGTGCATGCGCCAGCGTGGTTTTTCCCGTCGCTGGTGTGCCAGTGATTAAAATTGCTTGCGCCATTGCTCTCCCTAAAGAAACGATGCTTTTTCGATGTTGCATACTCGTGCGAATACTCGGATGTAATTTGCTGAAAAAACCAACAGGGACTACACAACTTCATAACAGTAAAGATTTTTATGCTTGTCAGGATAGGACTTAATAAGTGTGGAAGGAGGCAATTTAAGACGCTCAAGCACATCATCAACAGTTTCCCCCAGAAAAAAAGGGATCTGTTTTTTTCCAGCAAGCAAGACTCTGATGCGCAGCTGGTAGTGCTCAATTTCTTCAACGGTTGCTACACCAATCGTGTCTCCCAACGTATCAACAACATCGCGGTAGCGTTTTCGAATCGTAAGCACATCGCGGATTTTAACTTGGCTGATGGGGACCCATTTGCAGCGCAATGCGTCGTCATCAACACTAAAAGTTCCATCCCACTCACCTGCAAAGACAAAACATCGTCCACGCATATCAAAAAAATCATAATGATCAAGGATAATATGGTAGTGCTGTTTGATTGCAGTAAGAATTGATTTTTTGTCAGGGTAGGTTTCAACAGAAGGAAGATATGCTGCACCCTGTAGCAAATTAACCACCATGACCAGTGCTTTATCTTTGTAAAGCAAAAGCTTGATCACTTTTTTTTCATGTTCTAATTCTTGCTCGCTGATTTTCCTTAGCACTGCTGGCTTTTGAGAGGGTTTTTTCTGAATAGGAGAAAACCCTGGATTTACATCGTCTTGAACTTCGCCCATGAAAACCACGCAAGCAGCAGAGCTATTTAAAGGTTACCTTAAGAGTAAGGACATGCAGAAAGGAATGAGAATAATATACTAATACGAATGGATAAAGGGATCATAAATTGATAAGAATATGATGATTATATTGATGTTACAGTTTAAATGAAAAATATTTTTTAAATCATATTGTAAAATAAATTCACATAAGCAGCATCAAGAAAGCGACTGGAGTTTGTGCTTTGCATTGCGATAGGGGGACCTGCCCCATCCGGGGACCAAGAAAATTGCAAGACATTGCACGCATTGCCAGACGAAAGGAGCGGGTGCTTGCGCTAGCAAGCACGATGCTGCTCTTGGTGGCAGCACGCATCGGCTCCGGCAACCACTTCACTACTCCGTTAGGCCGCCACCCCCGTAAGGGACAACCACCCCGTCGAGCCACATATCGCTTCTTTCCATTATGCCTACGCACCCTTGATGCGTGCTGCTGCGTACACTCCTTTTCTTCCATTACTTCTCATACTTTATTATATTTTTAGGGTTTATATTAGATTTTCTTGAGTTTTTTCAAAACCCCTATTCAAAACTAATACTAAAATCATCCATAAGAATTAAAAATACACAAGTTTTTACCTCTTGAGTCTAAAACAAATACTAAAGAAATAAATAGAAAAACGTACTTAGAAGCAAAAAACACATTTCTCCCTTATATCATGGTATCTCCTCAACAATTTCCACATAAGACTCAACCACCAGCCTTTCTTCATAGAACACGCACGCTGTTTTTTTGCATGCAGTATCCATACTCTTCTTTTATCCTTTCTTTTTTGATACTAGTTTTGTTGGTGATTTTTTTGGCTATGCACAGCATTCCAGCATTCAGTCAGCAAATAGCCATTACTGGATTTGTTAATGATTATGCTAATGCTCTTACCCCAGAGCAAGAAGCAGCATTAACCGCATTGCTTGCCAAATCCTATGATGCTAACCTTGCCCAAATTGCAGTTGTGATTATTCCTTCCCTTGAAGGAAAGGATATTACGCACTATGCTTTGGAGTTGGCGCAGGGAAACCTTGGTGATAGCCAAAAAAACAATGGTTTATTACTGCTCATTGCTCTTGAAGAGAGGGCATACCGCTTTGAGGTAGGCCGCGGTCTTGAGCCGATTTTTAATGATGCAAAGGTTGGGCGAATTGGAAGGCAACTCCTTGTGCCTGCGTTTAGGCAGGGCAAGTATTACCAAGGTATTGAGCAGGCAATCCTTGCTCTTAATGCAGAGCTTGGCATTGAAGGCGGTCCAATGCCTGAAGGATACGATGGTTCTGCTTCCTCTCAGCAAAATTCTAGTGTACAGCTTAACCCCTTGTATCTTCTCCTCTTTGGTGTTTTGTTTTTTTTGCTGATGTTTGTTCAAGGCTATGCGCAAGCAAAAACAAGAGTAAAACAAGAGGATGACAAAACGTTTTTTGCAGCGCTCGTTCTTGCTTCACTCCTGCGCCCTCCTAGAGGTGGGTTTGGAGGTGGAGGCTTGGGTCGCGGCGGGTTTGGTGGAGGTGGTTTTGGTGGTGGTGGCGCAGGCGGTAGCTGGTAACTAAAACGTGCAACCCCTAACATGATGGTTTTGCGCTAAAGTAAATATCCCTAAAACAAGAGGTGAGGATGATGTGTTGGTGGCCATGGAAAAAACAAGCATCGGTGCAGCAAACAGACAGCAACACGTTTCAAATGCAGCAGCTTCTCTGCCCCCGTGATGGCGCTCCCATGCGAAAAATTATAAAACAAGACGTGATTATTGACAAATGCCCACGCTGTAAAGGCATCTGGCTTGATAATCAAGAGCTTGAAAAATTATTTTATCTTGGCAAGCAACACCAGCCAGGAGGTAAAAACAGAGCTCAAGAACCTGATGCAAAACAAAAAAAAGGTGAATATCATGGCAAAAAACCAAAATAAATCATTATGGATAACAGTAGGGATTATCGCAGGAATTCTTGTTTTGCTTGGCCTTTTTGTAATTGGCTCATATAATGGTTTA
>JAWAQC010000004.1:5845-14941 GCA_038894115.1 Candidatus Woesearchaeota archaeon
TAAAATCAGATGAGCTTGTCAATGAGCGCTGGGCAAATGTGCAAACTGCATATCAGCGAAGGGCAGATTTAATTCCTAACCTTGTTGAAGTTGTTAAAGGATTTGCTGCTCAAGAGCAGGAAGTTTTTCTTGGGGTAACCCAAGCTAGAACCCAATGGCTTAACAGCAAATCTGGAAGCATTGAAGCGCAAATGAAAGCATCACAAGAGTTTGACAGTGCGTTTGCAAGGCTTTTGGTAACTGTTGAAAATTATCCTCAGATTAAAAGCAATGAAAACTTTTTATCCCTGCAGGATGAATTAGCAGGCACTGAGAACAGAATCAAAGTAGAGCGTGATTTGTACAATAATGCCGTTAGGCAGTATAATGTTAAAGTGCGTACCTTCCCACGAAATCTTGTTGCAAAGATGTTTGGATTTGAGCTGCGCACGATGTTTGAGGCTCAGGAAGGAACAGAAAACGCGCCAAGGGTAAGTTTTAGCTAATCTTTTTTCTTTCTTGAAAAAAAGCGATGCATCGTTTTTTCTTTTTTTTACATAAACACTCTTAGGGCATAATTAAGGAAAATGCTTGTATCCTAGGCTATGCTAACAACAAAACAGCGATAAAACGTAAAAAGGTCAAAAACCTTTTAAAGTATTGGAATTTCCTTTTTGTTGGTTTTATTGGGCCCGTAGCGCAGCCTGGATAGCGCAACAGCCTCCTAATGGCCAATGATGATCTCTGGAGTAATGCCTGTAGTGGCAGCAAGAGAGTTAGCAGAGGCAGAAGAAAGCTGTAGGTCGGGGGTTCGAATCCCCCCGGGCTCGTTCTCTTCCTGTTTTTTTGTGTTGTCGTGTTCCATTTTTTTACCCCTTTTGTTTTGTAATCTCTCTTTCTTCTTTTTGTCACTCTTAATAAGTAAAAACATTTATATATCCCCTCTTCTTTCTTTGGTACTTATGGTAGGCACAGAAAAAACTTTGCACTTTACAGAATTACCGTTTTATCTTGGTACGTATGAGCGCAGGCCAGATAGCAAGCAGCGCTATGTGCTTGCAGCGTCCTTGTATGATACTGCAAGAACCAGGTACCAGTTGATTGCAGATACGCTGATACAGCAAGGCATTCTTAGGGAAGATCATGGGATTTGGAAGTATGATGATCGGGTTATAGGGGTCTGCGCACAACCCTCAGTATCATCGTCATTGGTGTTTTATGCAGCACCACTTTCTGGTTCTGAGCAAAAACCAAAGGCATTGCAGCTTGGGACCTTCATGGATTATCTGCTGCTTGCAATTACTCAGCAGCAGGCAACTTCCCCTACTGCAGAAGACGCTTTGAACCCGTTGCCATCAGCATCACCGGCACAGGATTCTGCTATGCAATATTCTTCGTTGAAGGGAATTGATACGCTTCTTGCCCAGTTTTTATTCTCCTTTGTGCCTGACAGTCAGCGACGATTTTTAATTCCTAAAGTTGCGCAGGGTTCATTTGAAGTTCTCGTAGACCAGCCATATATTCTCAAAGGTGCAAACCAGACTATTGTTTTTTCTTACCGATAAGGCTATTTGTCTTTGTTCAGATGGGAAACTTGCGTTAGGGTTACGAATGCTGTTGGATGTCTTGCTGGTATTGTTCTCGAAGCAATCGTCGAAGGATTTTACCTGAGCCTCCTTTGGGAATGGAAGTTACAAAGAGTATTTTTTTAGGACATTTGGATGCTGCAAGCTTGGTTTTACAATGGTCAAGCAGTGCTTTTTCTAGTGTTGCTGCGTCTTCCATTACCCCGGATTTTTTAACCACATAACTCACTACTTCTTCTCCATAGATAGGATCAGGAACACCAATAGTCGCTGCCAAGGCAACAGCCGGATGCTCATAGAGGACATTATCAATCTGCATGGGAGAAATATTTTCTCCTCCACGAATAATAATATCTTTTTTTCTGTCTACAAGAAAAAGGTAGCCGTTGGTATTACAGTACCCGATATCTCCTGTGTGCAGGTATCCATTCTTGAGGGTTTGTTTCGTAAGTTCAGGAAGGTTATGGTACTGCTTCATAATAATTGGTCCTTTAATAAGCACTTCACCAACAACATCTTTGTTTCCCTTCATCGTTTTTTTTTTGCTAATTCGAATCTTGATTCCAGGGAGGGGTAGCCCAACTGAGCCAAGAATACGCTTTTTTTTGCTAAGGGGATTGAGGGTTGCCCAGGCAGTGTTTTCAGTGAGTCCATATGCTTCATAAATGGGGATGTGGTAATGTTTTTCAAACTGTTTTGCTAACTCAACGGGTAATGGCGCTGCTGACGAAAATACATACCGTAGGGATGCTTTGTTCTGTGGCAATACCTTTTCTGGCGGATTGAGAAGCATGGCAATCATGGTAGGGACAAGAAACGTCCACTGGATACGATAGGTGCTAATTCGTTCCCAGAATTTTGATTTGGAAAATTTTCGTTGGACAACAACACTGCCGCCAACATAGGTCGTAGTAAAAAAACTTGGTGCAATACCACCAATAAAGAAAAATGGTAAATTAAGCAGGGTTCTGGTCGATGCAGGAAAACATGTGACTGCACTAATTGCTTTTGCTTGTGCTAGTAAATTTTTTTGGGTGAGTATTACTCCTTTTGGTTTTGCAGTGGTTCCCGATGAGTAAATTAATACCGCAGGGTCGTGAGCACGTGGTTGGTTTGCCTTGCTTGTTTTTGTTTCCAATCCTTGTTTTTTTGGATGATTGTCCTCTCCTGATCTTCTTTGAATAGAGGTTTTGCATAGGGTGTAGTCATCATCACAAACAATGGTTTTTATTTTTTCTTTACTAAGGAGATGTTCCAATGCTTTTTTTTATTCTGAGTTTAGGATCACCAGTTTTGCTTTTGCATCACGCAGGATATACATGATTTCGTCAGGGCTGAGTTGGTAGTTGATTGGGTTTGCAAGATATCCTAGGTTCCAGCAAGAAAGTAAGGTAAGAAGGTAGAGTGGGCTGTTGGGTAAGAGAAGGGATATGACATCTCCTTTTTTTATGTCTAGCGATGCATACAACGTTCCTTGGATGTTGATTTCTTCATAGGCTTGCTTGTATGTAATTGCTGGATGCTGTGGATCATCAGCAAAAAAGAGGTAGGGTTTATTTCCATAGGTGTGTGCGTGGTGCTTAAGCAGTTGTGGAATTGTGTTGAACGATGTTGTTGTTGCCATTTTGCAATTCCTCTTTGTTTTTGGGCCATTTGTTTTTATCCTTCCCTTGCTCTTTTTTTTTACTTTGGCGGTGTTGTTGTGCAGCTGTGGTCGCAGCATGCACAAATGCTTGGGTAAGCAAGATTGGCCTAGTGATTGCACTGCCTACTACAACAGCGTAGGCACCTGCTGTAATTGCCTGTGCAGCTTGGGCTGGTGTTGCAATGCGTCCTTCAGCAATGACTCGGACCTGATGCGATGCCAACGTTGCAACCAATGCAAGGTCAGGTTCTTGCTGCTGCTTGCTCCAAGGCGTATATCCTGACAGTGTTGTAGCAACAAGGTCTGCACCAAGGTTCCAGGCTCGCAATCCTTCATCAGCAGTTGCAATGTCAGCCATGGCAAGCTTGTGGTGATGGTGAATCGCGTCAATCATTGCTTTTACTTCATCATCAGTTTTTCGCTTTGTTGCATCAAAGGCAATAATGTCAGCAATTAGGAGTTTTTTAATCTCTTGGATGCTTGGAGTAATAATCACTTGTCCCTTAACTTTTTTTTTGTAAATCCCAATTAGCACTAATCCCACTTTTTTTAATTGCGTAAGCTCTGGGTAATCACCCCTTATTCCAATAGCACCACCTCGCTTTGCACTTTTGGCAAACAAATGCATGTGTCCAAAGAAGGGTTCTCCTTTAGCAGCTTGACAACTAACAATTATCCCTCCTTTCAAGCGCAAGAGACGTGAAGCCTGCTGTTTTGATAGCTTGTTTAAGGATGGGGTTTGAACGTTTTGCTTTGTTTGCGGTATGCTTTCCACCTCCACGACTCATCGTGACCCTTTTTCTCCTTCTTTGTTTTGGGCGTGTAGTATGTGGTTGTTATCGCAGGTTGTCTGGTTGCTGTGCCACTTCTTTTTCTTGTGCATGCTCTTTACTGGATTTTTGAAAATATGCTTTATGCCAGCTCACATCTGTTTTTGTTGATGGTTTTGGAGTTTTAATTACCACCCAGCGTTCAGGCTCTTTTCTAAATTGCTTGACAGCACCTTCAATTCGTTTTTTGATTTTTGGTTCATGAAACTCCATGTAATATGCAACAAAGCTTGAGAACATGTACACAATAAACGCTACCCCAATAAACAGGTAAACAATGGTAAATAATTTTCCAGCTACGGTTTGCGGATGTAAATCACTATACCCTCGTGTAGAAAGTGAAATTGCCGAGTAGTATAACGCATCAATCCAAGACCAATCTTCGGTGTAATGAAAAAAGATTGTGCCAACAAGCAAGAGCAGCATGACGACTGCAGTTACCATGGCAATACGAAGCTGCAGGGTAGATTTGGTAATGTAGCCCATCGTGGTTTTACTGTTTTTTAGTGCAGGTGTTTAGGGTTTGCTCTTTTTAGGTTTTTTGGAATTATTCTTTTGCTCTTGTGGATTGTTAGGTCTTTTTTGGTTTTGTGCTTTTTCTTTGTTATTGTTTTTTTCACTCGCTTGCTGGGTGCTTCTTGTTGTCATTCACTCTTTTTCTTTCCAATGGTTGTTGTTGCACCTGCTACATCTTGTTTTTTTCCTTTTAGCCATGCAACCCCAAGATAGCAAAACGGTGTGTCAAACAGGGCGACAAGCACTTTTAAAAGCCAGTAGGGAATAATCAGGGTGAAAATAAATCCAGCAGTAAATTTTGGGCTCACCATGTAAAATGCAAGAAACATGAAAATTGTGGTGTCAATAAACTGGCTTACAATCGTTGAGAGATTATTTCGCAACCAGAGGAATCTTCCCTTTGTTTTTTCTTTCCAGAAATGAAAACTCCAAATATCATGGTATTGGCTGATAAGAAACGCTACAATGCTTGCAAAAAGAATGCGTAATGACACCCCAAAGATCGTGGTATACGCATCGTTATGCTCAAAGCGTGATGCTGGGGGGAGCACTAATGCAAGTGCGGTAAGCAAGAAAACAAAAAGTAAGGAAATCAGTCCTGCATAGACCAGTTCTTGCGCTTTTTTTTTGCCATACACTTCTGCAACAATATCGGTAATTAAAAACGTAAGCGGAAATGCAAAAATACCAACAGAAAAACTGATCCCAAATAGGGTCGTGATTTTATTGCCAAGCAGGTTTGCAGCTATCAGGCTTGCAACAAATAACCCTGTGAGCAATGTGAGTTTTCCTTCTTGACTTAATGTTGGCAGGCCAAGCCAAGCACGCATGGTCTTTTCATCTGTCTTGTTTTTTTGTAAAGGGTTACTCACTTTTACTTTTTTTTGGGTTGTCATATCATCACCTATCATGAAAAGTTCCAATTCTTTATGCATTTATCTTGCATCCTGTGCTTTGCACTCCTTTTTTTAAAAGCAAAAAAAGAAGGGTATTTAAAAGCTTCTTTTTTGTTTTTCTTATAGCTGCAGTATCCCCGTAGTAAAAGAGCAAACTCCTTCAAAGTATTTTCTTCATATTTTTTATTTTTTTGCTCTTGAGTCCATTTCCAAGCGTTCAAACATTTTTTTCTGTACAAACTAAACATCATCTCCTTTTTACTCTTAATAAAAGTAAATTATCGAATGAAACAATATCGAATGAAACAACCTTTTAAAAAAAGTACGCTTGCTTTTTACCTGCTTCTTACTCAATAGCAAAATCTTTGTCATCCATAACCTTTATAAATAAGCAAATTGCCCATTGCTTATTATGGTTTTTACTTTTTTAGAAGTCATTGATGCACTCTTGATGACCTTTCTTGTAGGATTTATTTTCTCTGGGTTTTTTAAAAAAGAACCGCAAACTCGAGAAGAAGTGTATGCATCCTATGAAAAGCCAAGGTCGTGGATTGATTGGGATGCATTGCTTTTTGCTGCGATGATTACAGCACCTGCTATTCTTTTGCATGAGCTTGGCCACAAAATTGCTGCATTAGGGTTTGGAATGGTAGCAACCTTCCATGCTGCTTATCTGTGGCTCTTTTTAGGGGTTGTGCTTAAGCTTTTGCAGTTTCCCTTTATTTTTTTTGTTCCTGCTTATGTTAGCTGGGGTTGCAGTAGTGCAGTATGCCAGGCAAGCCTGAGTGCAAATCCTTGGATAGGAAGTATTATTGCAATTGCAGGCCCTTTGGTTAACTTGTTGCTGTGGTTTGGCGCTTGGGCATATTTACGATGGGGAAAACCAAAGCGAAAATGGATTCAGGCATTGGTTTTAACCAAACGTATTAATCTGTTTTTGTTTGTCTTTAATATGCTTCCCTTGCCTCCCTTTGATGGCTTTCATTTTTTTGCAGGGCTTTGGCATACCTTTATATAATTCCTCGGTTTTGGATAGAATAACAGAACTGCACAGAAAAATCGTAGCACCGAAAAAATGAGTCTTAATAAACACCGTTAATACACTATGTGCGCACAACGCAAAAAACGATGCTGCAGGCATATAACCCATGAAGACTCTAGAACAAAACTATTGGTGACGTAGGGAATGAAACTCATTTTAGTTCGCCATGGGCAAACCCTTGGCAATGTTAAGAAAATCATTCAAGGTCAACAGCATGGAAAGCTTTCAGCCCTTGGTAAAGAGCAGGCAAAAAAAGTAGGGCTTCGCCTCAAGCATGAGCAAATTGATGCCATTTACACCAGTGATTTGCAGCGTGCAAAAGATACTGCCCAAGAAATTATTAAGTATCATCCCAACGCAACCGTGGTGTATAGTCCTTTGCTGCGAGAACGCCATTATGGTGAATTTGAAAGCAAAGCCTATGGTTCTTTAAGTGAGTATGTCAATAAAAATAAGTTATGCCACTGGCATTTTGTTCCAAAAGGCGGTGAATCAAACTACCAGCTGCATCAGCGGATTCTTCGGTTTTTTACCTCGTTGCTCAAAAAACACAAGCAGCAAACTGTTGTTGTGGTAAGCCATGGGAATATTCTCACGTTGCTCTTGATTCATTTGTTCAAGAAACAATTACATGATTATCGAGAAATGCATCCAGACAATACTGCAGTGACTATTCTTGAGTTTAAGGGAAAGACCATGCAGGTGCATGTGTTCAACTGCACTGCACATTTGCAGCGCTAACTGAATACAGAATTGTTCTCTTGAAGTTAAACTCCTGTTTTTTGATTTTTTTGTCGTCGTTCATATTCTGCAACAGTATAGCCACCATAGCTTACCCATTTACTGTTTTGCCAGGCATGGGTTTGAATGGAGGGAAAATATTTTGCCTTTTCATTTTCGTGGCTTTTGCTTCCATGGATGATGGTAAGGTACAACCGTGCTGCAGTATCGATCGTTGATGCAAACGTTTGTTCACCACCAAGCACGATGATGGTTTCAAGCCCATTGGCTGCCCCATAGGAAAGTACTTCATCAACTGAGGGAAAAACAATTCCATACTCAACAAGTGGCAGGGTTTTACTTAGGACAAGATTTTGTTCTTTTCTTCGCTTGGCAAGGGAGTCTTCGACCAGTGCATAGGTCTGTTTTCCCAGCAGCACAGGGGTATTGGCAATCTTTTTTTCAAGAAATGCAATATGTGTTGTGAGTTGCGGTACCATTCCTTCACTGTTACCAATATATCGATCATCGTGCATAATACTGATGAGTGACAGCCTCGGTTGTTGGGATGATGCCATGTTCATCACCGTTGAAAGATGTCTTCTTCATGTTGTAGTTCTTTTTAGCGTGTGTTTTTTTACACTATTTGCAGATTTTTTTTGCAAGGGTTGTTGTTTTTTGGTGTTGTTGCTTTTTTCCTTTCCAATTTTGTGTTTTTGGTGTTTTTATTTTTGCGTTGTTCTATTGTAAGGGTGGGGTGGTTGTTTTTATAAAGGTTATGATTCCTGGCACTGTGCTGTTTAGGTGTTGCTATCGTCGTACTTACATTTTATGGATAAGAAAATAACGTAGTGTCTGGATTTGTTTGGAAAGCACGTAATCTGTGTTTTATACCTATTCTTCCTTGGGTTTTTTTGCAATCGTTGAGGGTGCTCTTCTTCCAACCACGGGTCCATCAAGAACACTAAATCCAACGTGTTTCATTGCTCTGCGCACAGCGCCAGCACACGAATAAGTGGTTAAAATTCCTCCTGGATGCATATGGTCATACAAAAGTTGGAACACCTCTTGGGTCCAGAGCATTGGCTGTTTTTTTGGTGAAAAGGGATCAAAGAGCACAATATCATACTGTTGTTTTGTTGCGCGAAGAAGTGTTGGCCCATCACCGATCTTAAAATGCAGGTAGATCATCAAATGGTCGTATTTGACCATGACTGGATCTTCTCCGTCAAGCCAGCGTTGGCACAGTTTTCCAAGAAGTGGGTATGAAGAAAAGGGTGCTTTGTGCGTGGGAATCATCCTAAGGGGTGTCATGTCAATTTCATATGCATCAATGCGCACCATTGCTATTGAACTGCGAAAGACAGCATCAAGTAATGCAGCAGTGTTATATCCAAATCCAAAACAAAAATCCATTACTGAAAGGTTTTGTTGGTTCCATGTTCCAAGGCCAAGCGGCTCAACAAATTTTTTTACAGCCTCTGTTCTTGCTCCAGTTCGCGAATGATAGGTTTCTTGGTATCCTGGATGATAAAACGTAACGCTTCCGTCGCTGGTTTCTTGTTTTTGCAATTCCATTGTTTGCTTCACCAATGGTTTGTGGGTACACTTCCCACTTTTCTTTGTTGTTTTTTGTTGTTCTCTTCCACTGCTTTTTTGTTCCTTGGTCGACATTCCTGAAAGTTTGTGTTATTAGCTTGAGTTCTCTTGATTTGTCTATCTTTTTTTTTGGGTGTGAAGAAAATGGTTATCTAGTGCACGAAACACTTTCCTTGTAGGGATGTTGTTTGGGGTGGGGGTTTGATGGCTGCTCATAAACCAACAGCACATGCAAAGCATTTTGCTCAGGAGAGGTTACATACAGAGCTTTCTGAGATTCTTG
>JAWAQC010000005.1:0-14370 GCA_038894115.1 Candidatus Woesearchaeota archaeon
CTAAACTAATAGTTTTTAGAACAAAAAAGTGTGAATCAAAAAAAGCCTCCGGAGGGAGTTGAACCCTCGACCTGCGGATTACAAGTCCGCCGCAATAGCCACTATGCTACGGAGGCAATTCGTTGCTAAAAGGCTGCAGCAAAGGTAAAAAAAACCCTTTATATACCTTTCTATGCTTTTTTTGTTTTTTCTTTTTTCCCTTCTTTTCCCTCCATCTAAAACTTTCGTTACTTTTTCTTCCTTTTTTTCTTACTCTCTTTGCTATGATGGTTTGCTATGAAGGGATCTGCTTTTCTTAAGCACGATTTGCCAAGCAATCCTTACCTTTTGCTTGGGATGGTGGACACTGCGGGACTTGAACCCGCGGCCTCTTCGTTGCGAACGAAGCGCTCTACCAGACTGAGCTAAGTGCCCATAAAACCTTTACACAAAAGTGTTTTTCTTTTTTAGGGGTGTTATTCTTCTTGTTTTGTGTTTGCCTTTTTCTGTTGCCATTTCAAAAAACTTGGCATACAGCCGCAATACTCCTGGCGATATAATCCTAACACTTTGCTTTGCTGGACACTAAATAAAAATCCATCCTGTTTTTTGAAATTCTGTTCAAGAAAAATTTCTTGTGCAGGCATTGCAACCTCTTTGCCAATTTGGTTAATGGTTGCAGTCTTATGGTGGGGGCTTAGGGTTAATGATGTTGTACAATACTTGATATGTTTTTCTTTGGCAAATACAATGGTAGCTTTTAGTCGCAGCCAATAACATTGTTTGCATCGTTCTTGGCCTTCAGGCTCTTGCTCAAGACCTTTAGTAAGGAAAAACCATTCTTTAGGTTCATAGATGCCAACAATGCATGGGATCTTATAAAAATCATACACTTTTTTTGCTTCTTCTAAGCGTCGTTTATATTCGTTTTTTGGATGGATATTTGGATTGTAGAAAAACGCTACAACCTGATATTGTTCTTTTAATCGAGCAATTGCTGTTGTTGAGCATGGTCCGCAGCAGCTATGAAGGACAAGAAGTGGTTTTTCTTGTTGCATACGCACCTAGAAATCGTATTCTGCTTATAAAGGTTGCTTAGAAAGGGATTCTGGACCATCTCTTCTTTTTGGAAAACAGAAGTTAGAAACCTTTATTTATAACCCAACTTTTGATTTTGCATTCTTTGTTGTATTGTTGATTTGTCTTTCCCTCTTCTTGTGATGAGGGTTTTTGCTTCTTTTATTTTTTTATTCTCCCACAGTTCTCCTATAAAGTTTATTTTTTCTCATATTTTTTTCTCATTTCTTTTTTTTGTAATCCATAGGTCTTTTGAAAAAACGGAAACTGAATCATAAGTAGTGGTGTTTTGGCAAGGCGTATTGTTGCTTTCTTGCCTTTAGGCAATGGGAAGACCATTGCAGAATCCAAGCTTACAATACCTTTTGGCATATGGCTTACAATCGTTAGCCTTTCTTTGCGCTGTAGTATTCCTTGAACAATTTTGCAGGCGATTGTTTTTCCACAATAGGGTTCTCTGCATAAAAATACAGCATACTTGCTTTGTAAGGGAATTGGTGTTCCGCCAGCAGATGCATACCATCCCCATGATCCGCTTGGAGTTGCTATAATTATGCCACTATCTTTTTGTTTTGCACGCAGTCGCTTATACTGGATTTCATAATGAGCAGAAAGGTAGCTTTCTTTGTTTCCGACAAAACATTCATTAAGAGCAAGGTAGGGCAATGGTTTGCCATCAATGATTGCTTGGAGTCGCAGCAATGGCAATACCTTATATCTGTTGGTTTGCAATGCAAGGCATGCTTGTTGCAATGTTTGCAGTGTTACTGGTGCATAAAAGCCTTCTTTGTGCTTTGGATCGCTGTTAATTCCAAAAAGCGGAATGGGGCTAGCAATAAAGCGAGCTGCTTTAAGAAAAGTGCCATCGCCGCCATAGCTTGCTACAAACGCATACCCAGAAATCTTTTCTTTTATCTGATCGCGTTCTTTTGTATCAACAGAAAACCATTGTGTAAGCTGGCGTATTGTTGCTGCAAGCTGTTTTTTTTCTTGTCCTTTCATCCAGACAAGAAGGAGCTTTTTTTTCATTGCTATGCAACGCTTCTTTTGCTTGCTTATTCTTCTTCCTCTTCTTCACTACCTGCATCGGTTGGCACAGCGGCTTTACTGACAATCATCACATCGCCAACAGATTTGACTAATTGGTGTGGAATGATCACTCCGCGTACTTTCCCTAAAATCTTGTTAAGAAAACTGTTTTTGGTAGCACGGACTCTCCAACCGGTTATTTTGGTTTTGCTTAAAATTACCTCTTCTACATCTCCAAAATAATCTCCAGTTTCAACAAAGACTTTGAGTTCATAGCACTCAGATAAGCGTTTCATTTTTAGCATTGCCACCACCTATTGTGTTTTCTTTGCTTTTTATCTTCTTTGTTTGGATTCGTTTTTGTTTTTTTCTTAACAGTTATAAGCACAGGGATCTTACTTGAAACAACTTGTTTTCTTTTATCCTTTTTTAGTAAAATACTCTTGTTTTATGTTTTGTTTTATGTTTTTTTGCAAAAGTGAAAATATACAGCATAATACAACTATATAAATATTTCTTTTTAGTGTTTATTTTCTTCATTCCCCTACTTTTTTAACTTGCTCTTGCTCTTTTTTGTTCTTGTTTTTCTTATAAAACCTTATTACAGCCACCCCTCCTATAAACCACTATTTCTATTAACGACTATTCTTTTCAGTATTCATTGTTTTTTAATTTAATTTTTTCTTAATTTAATTAGGGGTTATTTTGGTTGTGTATTTTAAATCCTATTTTGAAGATGAGTATAAGAAAAATAGTAAAAGAAGCATAGATAGTGGCTAAAAAACCAAAAAAGGCGCCGGAGGTGGGATTTGAACCCACACGGCCTTTCAGCCACTGGTTTTCAAGACCAGCGCAATACCAGGTTATGCGACCCCGGCAACAAATCTTCTGGCAAGAAAGAAAAGGAAAAACTGGCGGCGGTGGGATTTGAACCCACGACATCCACGATACACCACGGATTTTTGTCATAGCCGTTTTGGGCTCATAGCTCACGTGTTTATGAGCGTGGCGATCTAACCAGGCTGAACTACGCCGCCGTTTTATTATGGTTTTTTAGCGTATTTTATGAAAAATTATGAAAAAGCGCTTGGTTTATAAATCTTTCTTGAAACAACTGCTTCGCATTACCTAAATAACCTTGCAAAACTCATTTTCACATGATCGTTCTACATTATCTTTTTAGATTATCATTTCTTTTGTACAGCTGGTTTTAATAACTGATATTGTATCCCTCTGTTGCTTCTCTTGTTATTTTCTTTCAAAGAAAGAGGTTGTACTCTCCTGTTTCATCCCTAATGCTTTTTCTTCTTCTCTTCTTTTTTTTAACCTTTTTTCCTTACCTTAGAATCGTTTTAGTAGCTCTTCATGCGGGTTTTGGGCAGTTGCAATTTCATTTGCAAGCCCTGTTTTAAGCATCATCATTCCAGTATACAGTGCTAATTTTCCTTGCTCTTGGAAGGGTGTCATTGCTTGTTTTAAAAAGTCAACGAATTCAGGGACAGTGTTTGTTTTTTTAAGCGCAGGAACGCTTTGATAATATGCTCGTATTACTTGTGCAAGTGCATCATAATTGGCAAGCATATTTTGGCGCATTTCATGCATTGCAGTGCAGGTTAATGCATATTCTGGCTCTTCTTTTACTAATTCATTAAAAAGCCATTGTTCAACTGCTGGATTCTTATGATTATACCCTTCTTCAAGAAGAGGTGGGATTTGCCGAGAGATTGGATAACTCTCAATTAGTGAAATTATGCCCTCTTTATTGTTCTCATCCTCTTCCTTTACTTCTCTGTTTGCATGCATATAAACAAACATAATGAAGGGTGCAATCATCCCATTGTGAACTACCTTGTAGTTAGGGTTTTTTCCATATTTTGCAAGCAAGCGATACCCTTCCTTAAGCTGATTTTGTGCAAATAATTGTGATGCAGTATTGAGTACTTCTGCTTCTTTTTGTGGATAAAGGTAACAGCCAAAGTGTTTTTTTGGTTCTTCTGCTTTGATTACAAATGGTGGAGGAAGAGAAATGCTTAGTAGCTCCTTGCTTTTGTATGGTCCTAATAACTCATCGATAATTTGGTTCTTTCCTACCATCGCTTTGTTTTCTTCAAGCACTAATAATTGCTCTTGCTGTTTATGAAAATCGTAATACTTAAAGAATGGTGGAATGAATGTTTCATTAATTCTTGCCCCAATTTGCGCTGACAGGAGTTTTGCTTGCTGTTTTCCTTCATTGTCCTTGTTAATTCCATAGGTAAGCATAAACGCATGGTTATCTGGAATTCCTGTTGTTTGTAAGCATTGAAAAGTAAAGTCATATCCTGCATCAAATGCCTCTAGGTTGTTGTTTGCTAAAAGAGAAAATAATGAAGTATAATGCAGTGTTGGCTCTTCAATGGTTATCCTAAGTTTTTTTTCTATTCCTGATAGGTGTTGTTTTTCAGTGTTGCTTTCTTGGACATGGTGTGTTTTTATTTTCACTACCTTTACTTCTAAAGCCCTTTTTTCCATGCGAGGGGTATACCAAATCACAAGCGGTGTGGCAGGATCAATAAGGTTCATTGCTACGATTGCCTGGTCCTTGTCTCTGTGTTTATTGGTTTTTAGGACGATCTCATCAAGATATTGTTTTTCATAGAGTTGCGCTGGGAGTGGGGTTGATACTAACCCAAGCCGTGATGTTTCTTCTTCTCCTTCAAAATAAATTCTAGTTAATGGTGTGTAGTATTCTTCGCTTTCAGGAAATAAATCATTAAATGAAAGATGAATTTTTTTATGTCCTTGTTCAAAAAAGAAAGGGTTGTTGTTTTCCATTCTGCCAATTCCTTTTTGCAGGTTTTTTACATACTATAATGCATTCCTCTAAGGGAATGCTTTTATTTTGTGCTCCTCCCTAAATCATCCTTAAAACATTACTGCTCAGCAATTTTTTAGTAATGTTTAGTAAATCAGTGCAACAAGTTTTCCAATAATGTGCTCTTGCCGTATTTTCACAGGATCTTGGTTTTTAAGGTTATCCCCCTTAGTAATCAGGTAGGTTCCTTGCTCATCGTTCTCTATTGCAATAATTCTATGTACAATTACATGGCTATGGTAGGAAAAAACAATAATATCCCCAGGCTGAAGCATTTCTATGGTTACAGGAACAATAATCCCTTTCGCAGTAGCTTTTATTGTTGGCTCCATTGATTTAGTATCACTAAAGGTAACTACTTGCGCATCTGGAAGGCCAAGAATTACCTCTTTCTTTGTAATGGTAATTACAGTTTCTTTTGTAGGTTCACTAAGTATTTTTATATTTTGGCTTTTTGCGCGTTCGTGGTTTGCAAATCCTACAGTTGTTGACAATAATAGCATTCCTATTGCAAACAAGAGTGCAGCAATAAGCAGTAGTACCCATCCTTTCTTTTTTTGTTGCATAACGATTTGGTAGTATTATTAATATATAAATTTTCCTTTTTTGTAGTCATTTAATAGTAGTTATAAAATCTATCTTTATATTTGTTCTACATTAATCTCTCTTTTTAAATCTTTTATACTTATTTTAATACAATTTTATATTATAATAAAAATTAAATTATTTGTTATATTAAATATATTAAAAAAAATAATAAAATATATAAATAAGTTAATTAATAAAAAAATAATTATAGAAAATATAATTTTAATGTGTAATATTTTATCGTTTTATTTATACTCTTAGATTGTTCATAACTTATGTGTTCAATTGCAAGGTTTATTCCATATGAATAACGTGCAGTCTTTGAGATGATTTCATTGCAAACTTACCTCCGAAAAAACCCCCAACAAGGCCAAGGCTGGGCATTCCCCCTCTTCTTACTACACCTAATGCCCAGCTTATGGCTTTTTTCTTCATCTGTCGCAGTAAGAGGTGTTTCCTCTGCGTTTCTTGTTATCAGTACTCCTTTGGTTTTTGATGATGTTTTTTCCTTTACGCAATCTCGTGCTGGTGATGTTTATTAGGTGTGCAGGATATGGTCCAACTTAAACGAAAGCTTTACAAGCGTGGGTCAAGTTATGAAACAACAATTCCCAAGCCCCTGCTGTTTGCATTAGACCTAGAAAAAAACAAGTATGATGTGCTTTTTACCTATGACCAAGAAAAAAATCACTGGATTATTTCCTTTGCTATGGCATCATTACCAAAGACTGTTTCATCTCCTAAACCGTTAGCAGATACACTTTCTTTTCATGAGCAATCGTCTGTTCTGCAATCACATGAGCCTACGGCTACTCAACAAAAACCTATAAAACCTTCATCAACCACAAAACCAAAATCCCAAAAGCAGCTTCACTCCTAAGTAACCATCTCGCTTTTTGGAATTGAACACCCTGTAGGTGATCCTTATGTTTCATATGCGCATGAAAAAAATTATCCAAGATTTAGATTATGAAGAATTAGCAGCGCTTCAAAAAGATTTGCAACGGCCAGTACCGCAATTTTCAAAAATGATTGAGCAAGAATTGCAGTTGCGGCAAAAAAATCACGGAAAAGTATGTGTTACCTGTGGCCAAGAACTGCAGTTAGAAAGCAAAGAAAATTATACCCTTCTTTTTGGTCCTCAAAGCCTTAAAAAACAGGCAAGTTTTTGTGGTTTTGATTGTTTAGTGTATTTTCTTGGAAAAATAAAACAATATCAGCATCCCTTCTCCTCTTCTGATCCACCTGCACTTTCCAGCCAAGCTTCTGGTTCTTCAACATCAAAGAACGCTCATATTCAGGATAGGAAGGACCATTCTTCTTAAAATAGAAAAAAGAAAAAAAACTTGTTGCTGTTTTTCTGGTGTTGTTTTGCTAAATCATCTCCCCAATTTCTATTTCTTCATCAGTTCCAAGAAGATTTTCTTCAAGTCCATCTTCATTTTCAAAACTCCCTGTTCCTTTTTCTTGCCCTCCAGTAAGCTCGTTATCTGTAAGTGGGCTAGTTTTGTCATTGCTTGGCATTGTTTGTGATTTGCTCGAGCAAGCACTTAGTGCAAGGGTACTAAGTACAAGAAAAACAGCAAATAATGGCAAAACAACATACTGTCTGTTTTTCTCTAGCTTTTTGTGTTGTTTTTTATTCTCTCTGATTGTTTGTTGCATGCTTATTCACCTTGTCGTGCTTGCGTTCGTATGTTTTTTTGTTCTTGACCGGTGAGTCTAGCGGGTATTTGACCCTCGTTTTTCATTTTGCTGTTTTTCATCATCTCAACCCTGCTTTTGATTGCTATTTGATGGATTTGCTGTTTTGCATGCTCTTCATTGAGCCGTATCCGTGCTTGCTGTTTTTGGTTGTTGTCTAATATTTTCCATTGTTGTCGTAGTTGCTCCCATGCTTCTTCAACAGTGAGTTGCCCTTCCTCTACTTGTTTTGCAAGCGTGCTATCTTTTTTTTGCAGGATTGCTTCATAATGCTGGATTTGGTTGCTATAATATTGTTGTTTTTTCTCCTTGATTTTTTGGTCATATTGTTTGAGTTCTTCCTGATGACGTTGTTGTTTTTCTTTGATTTTAAGTTTAATTCCATCAATGTCTTTTGCATATTGCTGTGCAAGTTGTCGGAACTCGTGGGTTAGTGTTTTTGCTTCATTTTTGAGCTCTACATATGCAAGGGCTAATGTTTTACTTTCTTTTATGGGGTCAGCTTGCTGCTGAATCTCGTTAAGCTGTTGCTGCGTTTTTTCAAGCACTCCTTCCATTTTCTGGAGTAGTTCCTGCATTTTTGTTATGTCTGCAGTTGGCGTTTGCTGCTGAATCTGCGAAACAATTTCTTGTCCTGCAATTATATTTTTCTTGATTGCTTTTTGCAGTTGCAATAATCGAACTTGTGCTCCATAAGGATAGACAAACATTGTTGTTTCTGCAACCTCTTGAGTAACTTCTTCTGGGGTCATGCTTGTTTGTGAACTCTCATACATTACTGCTCCAACACCAATAACTTGTGGTTCTGTATCTTCAGCATAGACCAATACTAAAGGTAAGGCTAATACTACTGCAAAAACCATAATCGCAAAAAATATTTGTTTTCCAACTCCTCCTTTATCACTCTCTTTACTTTTATTTTTGTTTTTCATCGTTTTTTCCTCCTTTGTTATTTTATTATTTTTTTATGGGCTCTCCTTAGCACTCCTTGAAGGGAGAGTCCTTTCCAGGAGTGATTAATAATCCCTTAGTGATTAGAAGTCTGGAACAACTTATGTATTTTTCCTGGAACAAGGTGGAACAAGGGTGGAACCTATCTTTTTTCCTTTATTTTTATTTACTCTTGTTTTGTTCAAGAGCATTAGTTCCTGTTGTTTTCTTCGTTTTGTAATCTAAGCATAATGGTGTTACTCATTCCTGAAGGCTTTTTGCTGATGATTCCTTTTCGTTCTAATGCACTTAAATGGCGTGAAAGTGATGCTTTGGGGATTCCTAACTCTTTTTCCAATTGTGCTTGAATGATTTTACCATTGTTTTTTTTTATTTTTTCCAGAATTTGTTGTTGGCGTGGGTGGAAGATTTCTTCATGATATTGTTTTGTTGCAACTTCTCCTCGTTCTTGTGTTTCTTCTTGATCCAGTGCTGCGTGCTGTTGCTTTCCTAGTTCTTGGTACTTGTGCCTTTTTTCTTCTTGCACGTTTGCATAGCTTATTTCTTGGTTTTTCTTTTCAGTCCGATTTTTTTTACCAACAAGCGTGAGGATTCCAATTCCTAGGAGTATTAAGAGTATTCCAGCACCAATGACACCATATTTTACTCCGCTCTTATTTTGTAGTGGTTCTTGGTTTTGCTTGTATTGCACAACAATTTTCAATGGCTGGTTTTTTGCAGTTCCAATCAAGCGTATCCCATCATCAGCATGTTCGATTCTTCCTAACTGAGGAAGACGCATATAGGTAATACTTACCTCTTTGGGTAAATGGAGCGTGTAATACACTACTGAAAACAGCTCTTGAATACTGATATTTAAGGTCCATACTGAGCCTTTTTTTGAGGTATAACTATCATTCATAAACGTACGTAATGTTGGATGATTGGTATCACCACTAATGGTTACTTTTCCTGTTGTATCAACATTGATCTCAATGTCTGCATATAAGGTCGCAATCTCTTGTGCTTGGCTTAATGGTAGTAGAAGTAACCCTATAAAAAGAAACGTGATTGTTGCCAAGAAATAGACATGGTTTTGTTTTAATTTTTTGTTTTCCATGCTTCAAGCTCTCAACATACGGCTTTCTCCTATCGTTTTATGGTTTTTCTACCCTCATTCTCTTTAAGGACTTTTTCCTTGTGTTTTTTTGATTGGTTTTTTTAGGTAATGATTTCTCTTGTGATTCCTCAGAGGAGTGCAAGAACATGATACTTGAACCTTACTGTTTGCTTTATCTAATAATCAGTCTTTTATCTTCCACGTATTATCTAATGAGTAATGTCAAGAAAGATGCGTTTATTTAAATAGTTTTATCCTAAATTTCTTTTTCTTCTCGTTTTATGATTCATTTTGTTTTTTCTCGTTTTTACGTTTCTTTCTTTTGATTTGATGGAACGTTTACGTACGAAAACTAAAAAACAAGTATCTTATTATTTTCTACCCCTACTTAATGACCTATCGTTAGTAAAATTACCTCCCGTTAGCAAAAGATATTTATACCTTCCCTACTCTAAACTGTTCATGGCTAAAATTCATCCTCTTGCTTGGCTTATTATTGGTCTTGCAATCGGTGGCCTTTCGTGGTGGATGACGTTTTTTCAAAAGATTGCAAATTTTGAGCTGTTTATGGTTGTCGGGAGCATTATGGCAGGCTATGGCGGTGTTCTTACTATTATCCATGGTGTAAAAGCAAATACTGAAGAAAAAAAAGGCCACGCTTTTTCCCCTTATGTAAAGCAAAGCCAGGCATCAGAACCTATGGTTGCAAGGTACAGTAATTCTGTAAAGCAGTCTCATTCACATGCAAAACAAGCTAGTAATGCGTTGCCTCCTCCAGTAATTCCAAAAAACCAGGATGTGCAGGCAATTTTAGTTGCTTATATTATGCCTTGCCCCTATTGCAAAGCAAGAACTCCAAAAAATGGATTATATTGTGCTTTTTGCGGTAGAAAGCTTCGGTAAGTATTGCAGGGTTATGTTATTATTTTGCTATTTTGCTTTAGGAAAAAATAGTGATAGGTACTTGTATGGGTACTGAAGTTGGTATGGGTACTGAAACAGCAATAATCATTAAGTGTTATAAAGCAAAAGTATAAAAAAACCAAGCTAGTAAACTTAAATTATAGGAAGTAATTATAGCAAATGATAAATAAAATTAGATAAATAAAATTAATGTTAGCCAATTTTCCAAGCAATGTGGGGTACTAGCACCAAAAACCAAAAAAGGTGAAATCAACAATGGGGCTGTATGATGTTCTTAAAGAAAGTTTACGTTTGTATCTTTTTGATGAAGAAGCAATTAAAAGCCTAAAAAAACGGCCTGAAGCTTTTGGCTGGTCTTTTTTTGTCATCGTTATGGCTGGTATTGCAATTTTTCTTTCAACACTTTTAGAAACCCTAACCTTTGAGGAAATCTTTTTTGGCTTGATCTTTACTCCAATAGCTTTTTTAATAGGCACAGTGGTAAGTTTTTTTGCTTACCACCTTCTTGCTAAAGCGTTTGGTGGAAAAGCAAAAGCAAAGGAATTTTTTAAAACCTATGCAAACCTTTCTGTTGCTTATTGGTTTACCTTTATTCCTATTCTTGGGAGTGTTTTACAGTTTTTTGTTATCATTTGGTCAATGGTCGTTACTGGGTTTTTGCTGCATAAACTACATGAATTATCGGTCGGTAGGAGTATTGTGGTTTTGCTAATCCCCTTAGTGCTGTTTATCATTATTTTTGTGATTGTTTTGTTTTATGTTTATGGCAGCATAGAGCCGCAATATCTTGGTCCTTTTGATTAAATCATTTTATTTTGCTTTTTTGGGGTTTGGTATCTCTTCTTTTTTCTCCTGATTTTTTTCTTTTTAGTAAAAACTTACGTTAGCTGGTATGCTTATCGCTATGAATACTATAGAGCAAACCTTTATATGTTCTTTAATTTTTCTTATAGGGTATGGATGGATTTCATTATGCACTTATCTTGCAAATTTTTGTTTTGCTCAATCCATTAGCTTCAGTTCCTTTTTTACTTTCTGCACATCGACAAAAGATGAATGTAAAAATTATTGCGATTAAATCTGTCATTACAGCTTTTGTTGTCGCTGTTCTTTTTACCTTCATTGGTGAATCGTTGTTTAATGTTTTTGGAATTAGTGTCAATGCCCTTAAAATTGCAGGAGGAATTGTTTTGCTACTGCTTGCCTTAAATATGGTTAGGCCAAAAAAAGAAGAAAACCAATCAATTGAATCCATTGACAGCTTAATTACCCTTATTGCTACTCCTATGCTTACCGGCCCAGGCACGATTTCGTTTATCACGATTAAAACCATTGAAATGGGTAAGTTTACTGTTCTTTTTAACCTACTGCCTGCTTTTGTTCTTGTTGGTATTGTTTTTGTGATCTTTTCTTTTTTTATCCATAAAATTAATCCCAAAGTGATTGATATTGCATCAAGGGTCCTTGGTCTGTTTTTGGCAGCAGTAGCGATTCAAATGATTGCTGGAGGAACTCAAGGATTTGTTACTATTGCTATTGCTGGGGTGTAATTCCATCAAGCTCACTGTTTCATGTTGTTATTCTCTTGTCGTTATTAATTAGATAATGATTTGGATTTTTGGCAATAGTTTCTTTATGAAGCAACCTCTAAGAATGATAAAATCCAAAAAGATAAAAAAGCAAACGTTTTCTCTTGTTTTTGATTATTTTTTTGCTAGTATTCATGCATCGTTATTGGCAACCCTTTGTCTTTTATTGCCCACTAACTTTTTTTAGCGTTAACTCCTCTTGGAGGCATAATACAAACCCCTTAAAGGAGGATGAATCCAATGCCCAAAAAAAGAAAGACAATCCAAAAAGCCCTGCTTACCTCAATCATCGAGCAAAAGGACACGTTTTTTAGTGCTGATGAACTTCATGCACTAGCTTTAAAAAAAGATAAAACCATTGGCATTGCAACTGTCTATCGGTTTTTAAAAGAAGCAAAAAAGCAAGGAATCTTGCATAGTTATTCTTGCAATAGAAAAACCATTTATTCAAAACAATCAACAAGCCATTGCCATTTTATTTGTGAAGCTACAGGAAAAGTCATTCATTTTGAAATCGATTCAATTGATTTTCTTAAGGATAAAATTCCAGGGACTATTAAAAGTTTTCAGCTTGAAGTTCGTGGATATTGTACTGACCATCAATCGTCCTGTCCCAAGCATTGACTGTGGTTTCTTGCTCGCTTCAGAGAAAAACCTTTACTATCTATTTTTTGTTTTTGTTCTTTGTGTTTTCGCTTTTCATGATTATTTTTTTGGTACATATGACAAATATTGATGAAGAAGATTTTTGTAGTGGCTGATCTCTTCTTGCTTTCCTAAGGTAAATCCTTCGATCACATGGTAGTTGCGAATCAATCCATGGTCGTGATTTTCTCTGATGGGTCGTAAATAAAAGCAAAACAAAGTATTTCTCCAAAATTCAACATCGCCTAATTCATCTTTTTTTACAAACTGATGGGTTTGTAAATAATCAAGAGAGATGATAGGATAAGTAACTGCTTTTGATGGGGTAGCAATCATTTCTTTATTCACTCTTTGTTGTAAAGAAGAGCTTTGTTGGTTTCCTTCTATTTTATACTTTTGTTGACTCTCTTCTCTTTTTGGTTGCTGGTATTTTTGTAACAGATGGTACATAATGGGAGTATGGTCCGTTCGCATACTACTGGAAGAAGTACTGAGAGCATATAAAGATAGTTGTAAAAAATATTCTTATTGGAATGCGCAACTATTTCTATAGATGGGATTATACTTTTATTTTATGGTACACTCCACCTGTTTTAAGAAATCAATTCTTGTTACATCCTTTCTTTGCCAAAATACGGAACAAGAACTTTTGGTATCTTCACGGTTCCATCAGGCTGTTGGAAATTTTCAAGGATCGCAACCAGCACGCGTGAGGTAGCTGCCATTGTGCAATTTAGGGTATGAACCATTGCTGTACCGTGGGGTGTTCGGTATCGTATTTTTAATCGTCGTGCTTGATAATCAGTGCAATTTGAGCCAGAGACCACTTCCCGGTATTTTCCTTGGATAGGCATCCATACTTCAAGGTCATATTTTTTTGCAGCAACCGTGCCGATATCCCCTGTACAAATAAGGACTTTCCTAAAATACAGCCCCAGTGATGAAAACAATGCTTCAGCATTGCTAAGCATCGTTTCAAGAAACTTTGCAGATTCTTGGGGTTTACAAAGAATGACTTGTTCTACTTTGAAAAATTGGTGCACCCGAAAAATGCCTTTGGTATCTTTGCCATGGCTTCCAGCCTCTTTGCGAAAGCAAGGGCTTATCCCTGCATAAAATTTTGGTAATTCTTTTTCCTCAAAAATTTCGTCAGCATGCATGGCAACGAGAGGGTGCTCTGAGGTGGCGATTAAATGTAAATCCTCGTCTTCTATTTTATACATGACATTTTCAAAATCAGCTAAATCTGTAACTCCAGCATAAAGTTCTTTGCGCATAAAAAATGGTGGAATCATTAAGGTATATCCTTGCTTAAGTAGCAGGTCAACGGCATATCGTTGCAATGCCAGGTCAAGAAGGGCAAGATCACCTTTTAAATAGTAAAATCGAGATCCTGCAACTTTCGCTGCTCGTTCTAAGTCAACCCATCCACGTTCAACCATAAGATCAACATGGCTTTTGAGTGGGAATGTATGTTGTGGCTTACTTCCAAAGTATGCAATTGCAACGTTATCGTCTTCACTTATTCCTTGAGGAACTGATGCATCAAGAAGATTGGGTATGCGAAGCAACTGCTCGTGCAATTGCTGCTGGATCTGCTCATTTTTTTCTTCAAGCTCTTTGATGAGGGTAGGAATTTGTGCAGCTTGTTGTAACAATGCAGCGGTGTCTTTCCCTGCAGCTTTTGCTGCAGCAATTTCCCGAGAGATCGTATTACGTTGGTTTCGTAGCTGTTCAATACGTTGCAGGCCTGCACGATACTGTTGATCCAGTGCTATAACCTCATCAAGCCTTGTAAGGATTGTCGGGTCGTTTCTTCGTGCCAGATTTTGTCGTACTTGTTCTGGTTGTTCGCGGATGTAATGAATGGAAAGCATAGAAACAGCATGAGGTATAAGAGTGTATATAAAGATTTTGGTGTATCCCGATGC
>JAWAQC010000006.1:0-2237 GCA_038894115.1 Candidatus Woesearchaeota archaeon
TCGTTACAATTGGGAGAAATAATCCTAAAAAAGCACCAGGGATAAAGTTAAGATAATTTGCTAATGAATATGCTATCCCATATATGCCTACTTCCGTTGCAGTTAAATATTTTCCAATAATAAAATTATCACTCCAGTTAAGAAGATATGCTAACACTCCTGTAAAAATAAGTGGGAATGAAAATTTTAACCAATCATTTATTTCATATTTTGCTTTTCCTTTAATCTTAAATTGAAGTTTAGATACAAAATATCCTGCCAATAAAAAACTTATAATTGATGAAAAGAGTGTAAGTACCATTAATGAAAATAATGAAAGTTTATAGTATACAATAAGTATTATTCCAACTAATAGAATTGTTCTCTCGACAATATTATAGCTAACAACCGCTTTATATATTTGCTTATATGAAACAAGAATGTGTATAAAGATTTCATATAATATCTTAAATATAATACTAAATGATATTATTTTTACAAAAAGTGTAAAACTATTATCAAATCCAAAAAACAGTGTTATCTTTTCTGCTAATATATACAAACTAATCGATACTATGATGGAAAACAAAAGTGGTAAAACAATTATAAATTTTAAATATCCTCTAAGTAATGTAGATTCTTTTTTTTCAAGATAATAGGGGATATATCGTTGTATGCCTGATTTAATTCCTAGGTCACTAAAAATAACTACTATTCCTAGAATGGTCATAGCCATTTCGTATAAACCAAATTCTGATGGTCCAAAATAGTTTGCAGCAATGATCCTGAAAAAGAACATTAATATATATCCTATCATCCCTAAAAGAAAACTAATTCCTGCACCATGTAGAAGTTCTTTTAAAGCATTAAGATGTTTTTCATCTGTCATGATTTATTCCTATCTATGAATCTACTTTATTTATTTAACTTTATCTCCCCTTCTTCCATCCAAGCAATTTTTTTGCTTTTGCAATGCTTGCATGCGTCAGCTCGACATCGCCTGGCTGCACAGGCATATACTTTTTAATCGCTTTCTTTCCTACACGTTGTTCAATTTGTGCAATGAACTGATTTAAGGTAATGGGTTTACCATTCCCAAGATGAATAATTTCATATCCCAACGTTTTGTCTATAGCTGCAAGAACCCCTTCTACAACAGCTTGGATGGGGGTATAATCTCTTTTCGAACTGCCATCACCATACACCGTAATTGGTTTTCCTTCTTCAATAGCCTTGGTAAATAGATAGGGGGCCATATCAGGTCTTCCTCGAGGACCATAGACCGTAAAAAATCGCAGGCAGGTGCAATTGATTCCATATAAATGGTAATAAACATAGCAAAGCTCTTCTCCTGCTTTTTTTGTTGCTGCATAGGGTGATATTGGGGTATCAACTCTGTCTGTTTCCTTGAATGGGCCTTTTTTTCTGTTGCCATACACTGAGCTGGATGATGCAAAAATAACTTGTTTAATTGAACAGGTTCTTGCACATTCAAGAACATTGAGAGTACCAAGCACATTTACTTCATAATACAACCTTGGTTGAGCAATGCTTGGCCGTACTCCTGCTCGTGCTGCAAGATGAACTATTACATCAATAGGATGTTTTTTGCATACCGCAAGAAGTTTTTCAAAATCTAAGATATCCAAACGATAGAGCACATAATTCTTGTTTTTAAGATTGTGCTTAACATTTTCCTCTTTTTGTTTGGGATCATAGTAGTCATTAAAGTTGTCGACCACAATGACCTTATCGTTTCTTGCAAGCAGTGCATCAGCAACATGACTGCCAATAAATCCAGCACCGCCAGTGACCAGAATTGTTTTTTGCTTGCCCATTGTTCCCATTACAACCGCAGGTAAATACATCCTGCTTGCAAACAGGTTTTCTTGTCTAATGCCCCTTTGATATCCATAAGCACAGCGCCTTTTGCCCATTGCTCCCAAATGCGCTTATCCTGTAAAAACATCCTATGTGGTGAGAATAGAATCACACAGCTATAAGGCCCTTTTGGGATTGCTACAGGCTTTGCCTTGAATTCTTTTTCAAGAATAGAAGGGCTAAGAAGTGGATCATATCCTTCAACAACGAAATCATAACTTTGGAGTTCAGCAATTAACTGCTTTGCTCTGCTATTGCGATAATCATTAACATTTTCCTTAAAACTTAATCCCATAACCAGCACTTTGGAGCCAGCAATCGATTTTTTTTGCTTGACTAATGCTTTAATAATGCGTTCAACAACTCTTGTATGCATA
>JAWAQC010000006.1:2247-13003 GCA_038894115.1 Candidatus Woesearchaeota archaeon
GCTAAAATCACTTCTGGATGATAGCCAAGCTGCTGGGCTTTGTAGGTTAAATAGTAGGGATCAACTCCAATGCAATGGCCTCCTACAAGCCCAGGAGTATATTTATGAAAATTCCATTTTGTTCCTGCTGCTTCTAAAACCTCTTTGGTGTCAATTCCTAATTTTTCAAAAATAATAGAAAGCTCATTCATCAGTGCAATGTTTAAGTCACGCTGGATGTTTTCAATGACTTTTGCAGCTTCTGCTACTTTAATTGAGCTTGCTTGGTAAATTCCCGCAGTAATTATCGAGCCATATACTTCTGCAATGCTTCGCAGTGCTTCAGGGTCAGAGCCAGCAACTACCTTTACAATTTTTTCAACCGTTCGCTCTTTATCTCCAGGATTAATGCGTTCAGGGGAGTATCCAAGTTTAAAGTCTTTGTTCAGTTTTAATTTTGAGTGCTGCTCAAGAATAGGGAGGCATATTTCTTCTGTTGTTCCAGGATACACTGTTGATTCAAAAACAACAATGCTTCCTTTTTGCAGTTGTTTTCCTATAATTTCAGAAGCGCTGATAACATACTTTAGGTCTGGAAGATTGTTTTGGTCAACTGGTGTTGGAACAGCTACAATGATAAAATTTGCTTTTTTGAGAACGGTAGGGTCATTGCTGTACTCAATCTTGTATGCACTAACATTTTCGATTTCATTGGTTGGGTCAATTCCTTGCTTTAATTGCTCGATTTTTTCTTTGCTTACATCAAACCCAATAACACGGTATTTTTTAGAAAATGCACACGCTAAAGGAAGTCCAACATATCCTAACCCTACAATACCAATGACCCATTGGTTGTTTGTTGTTGTTTGTTTTTGTGTTGGCATTCTTTTCACTTCATTTTTTTGTTGGTTTTGTGTTGGAAGTGGATTGATAGCACTATTTAAAGGTTGCGTCTTGTTCATCATTCTACGTTTTTTGAGTGGGTATTGTTTTTTATCATTTCAAACACATACGCTGTTTTCCACGAGCAGCATCGTGCTTGCTAGCGCAAGCACCCGCTCCTTTCGTCTGGGAATGTGTGCATTGTTTTACATTTCTCTTGGTCCCCGGATGGGGCAGGTCCCCCTCTCGCTGTGCAAAGCAAGAACTTCAGTCGCTTTTTAAGATGCTGCTCTTCTATCTTTTTATCAGCGTTATGATTGCTATTCTCATTGTTATGTAATACCCTTTTTAGTTCTTGTTCTTTTCGCAGTTGTTTTGAATTTTTTCTTTTCTGATTGTGGTTTCCTTCTCTAACTTGTTTTTTTCTTCCTTTGTTCTTTCTTCTCCAATTTTTCTTTTCATCGCTGTATCTTTTTTTGTGGTTGATGCGTTTGCTTTTGTTTGCTGTTTTCTCTATCTCTTTAGTTTTTCTTTTTTCCTTCCGCTTTTTTTCTTTCTACCTTGTTTTCTTTTTTTTCCTTTTTTTTCTTCGTTGTTGTTTAGAGTATTGCATTTTCGTAATCTTTATATATTTGCTTTTTTTTACAATAGCATCGGTAGTATCATTGTATTTATTTCGTCGTGATGATTGATTCAGGGATGTTTTATTTTTTATTATATTTTGTTGTGTTGGTGTTGTAATTTAAGAAATGTAATTTGCGTAATTACTGTTTAATATCTTAATGATTCATTATGTTTTTTGTGCAGATGGTGATAGGATGGGAGCATTTTCACGAAGCTGGGAGCTTACCAAGGTATGTTTTCGCGTGATGAAATTGGACAAGGAGCTTCTCTTGTTTCCTCTTCTTTCAGGTATCTTCTCTTTACTGTTTGTTCTTGCAATGGTGTACCCTACCATCATTGTTGCAGTTCTTAATGAGAGCGGATTTGGAATTGTTGATGGTCCTTTATTTTATCCTTTTATCTTTTTGCTCTATTTTGGATTAGCTTTCATTGCAACTTTTTTTAATGTCTGTGTCGTTTACACGGTGAAAACAAGATTTTCAGGGGGTAATGCTACCTTTACCGAGAGTCTTTCCTTTGCAGTTTCAAAGCTCCATCTTATCTTTTTGTGGAGTTTGCTTGCAGCAACAGTTGGTCTTTTGCTTCGTCTTCTTGAGCGTCTTGCAGAACGATTTGGTGGCATCGGAGAACTTGTCATGCGTCTTGTTGTCTCTCTGCTTGGGATGGCATGGAGTTTTATTACCCTCTTTGTTGTTCCAGCAATGGTCTATGATAATCTTACTCCGTTTGCTGCAATTAAGCAATCAGCTAAAACCCTTAAAAAAACGTGGGGTGAATCCCTCATTCGCGAGCTTGGATTAGGTCTTGTTTCGTTTGTCTATTTTGTCCTTGCTGTTGTGCTTACTGTTTTTTTGATATTTTTAGTAGCGCCCTTTGGGATTTGGGCAATTCTTACCGTTGGATTTTTAGGCGGCCTAGCTCTTGTTGCAGGCATTGTTGTCTTTTCTGTGCTCAACACCATTTACAATACTGCACTGTATTCCTACGCTCAGACAGGAACCATTCCTGCTGGCTTTGATGAGGACCAGGTTAAACATGCATTTAGCCAAAAACCTTCATCAATTTAGGGAAACCGTTTCTTGTACCTTTTTTTTGCATGCATTTACGTTTTGGTCTAGAAGTGAGAAGTATAGTAGCATAGGTTTCTCTTCAGCTGTTTTAGCCAAGGCTGTTGGTGTTGGCTTTTCCAATACAGGTGCTGCCTTTTCTCTTTTCTTTCTCAAGCATTTTTTTACTGCTCGTTTTCTTAACTTCACGCAGGTGATGTGATACTATGGAGCCAAAAAATTTTCTTTTTGTCAGTATTGATAATCTTTGTGGTGATTTAGCGTGGCAAATTCTTAAAGAAGGCCATCAGGTAAAATATTATACTGAAAATCCAGAGGATGTTGATGTTGCAGACGGATTTGTCCCTAAAGTTTCTGATTGGGAAAAAGAAGTGGATTGGGCTGATGTTATCATTTTTGATGACGTGTTAGGGCAGGGTACCAAGGCAAAAAAACTTCGCGAGCAGGGAAAACTTGTTATTGGCGGCACACCGTATACTGACATGCTTGAAGATGATCGTGCATTCGGTCAGGAAGAACTCAAGAAAGCAGGTGTTTCAATTATCCCCTACAAAGATTTTCGCTCGTTTGATGATGCAATTCAATTTGTAAAAGAAAATCCAGGCAAATACGTGCTAAAGCCAAGTGGTGAAGCTGAAAACATCAAAGGATTGCTTTACATAGGCCAAGAAGAAGATGGCAGAGATATGATTCAGGTGCTTACTGATTATCGCAATGCCTGGGCTAATAAAATTCCAGTCTTTCAGTTGCAAAAGCGCATTTCTGGGGTTGAAGTCGCAGTCGGCGCATTTTTTAATGGCAAAGAGTTTATTTATCCCATTAACGTTAATTTTGAGCATAAAAAATTATTTCCTGGTGATTTAGGACCTTCCACAGGTGAGATGGGTACCTTAATGTTTTGGAGTGGACCAAATAAAATCTTTAACCAAACCCTCAAAAAAATGGAGGCAAAACTAGCTGAAGAGCATTATGTAGGTTATATTGATATTAATTGTATTGTTAATGGGAATGGGATTTATCCCTTAGAATGGACTGCCCGGTTTGGGTATCCTACAATCAGTATTCAGCAAGAAGGCATGATTACTCCTATTGGCTCGTTTATGTATGACCTTGCAAGAGGTGAATCAGTAAAACTAAAAGTAAAATCTGGATTTCAAATTGGTGTTCGAATTGTTGTTCCTCCCTTCCCATTTCATGATAAAGAAACCTTTGAAGTCAAATCAAAAGATTCAGTGGTTCATTTTCGCAAGCCTACAGAAGGTGTGCATATTGAAGATGTAAAATTAGTTAATGGGGAGTGGGTGGTTACTGGCACTGCAGGCGTTGTGCTTATTGTTTGTGGCACTGGCCAAACGGTTCGCCAGGCTCAAGCCCAGGTATATTCACGAATAAAAAATATTATTATCCCTCATATGTATTATCGCTATGACATTGGCGAGCGCTGGTTTGAGGACAGCGACCGATTGCATAATTGGGGATATTTGCGTGAGCTTTAAGCATTAGGTTTTTCTTTGATTGTTTGGTTTTTTGATCCCTGTGAAGTATTTGAATCCTGGAACGGTTGGGAAGGATTTTGTAAGGGCACTAAATTTATTGTTGATGGTAACGAGATAAAAATAATAGATAAAATAATTTGAGAGGACGTTTAGGCAGGGTGTTTTTATGCTGGAATTGTTGGTTTTTTCTCATTCTTTTCTTTACTTTATAATCATTGCTTTTCTTGGCTTTTTCCACGAGCAGCATCGTGCTTGCTAGCGCAAGCACCCGCTCCTTTCGTTTGGCAATGCGTGCATTATCTTGCACTTTTATAGGTCCCCGGATGGGGCAGGTCCCCCTAAAGCATTGCAAGCACTCACTCCAGTGGCTCTCTTGATGCTGCTCTTGGATATTTTTTCTTTGCTCTTTTTTGTTTTTGTCTTTTCTTTCAAGAAAAAAAATAGAGTTGTGCTTAAACTTTCACTGCTCTTTTTATTTCTAAAGAACAGAGCACTAATCTCTTTGCCAAGAAGGATTCCAAAGCAGTTCTTAATTCCCTTTGTTTTTACCCAAACATCTTAAGGTAGTCTTGTCCTTCTACTGCTTCTTTTTCTTTTACTTTTTGGATTGCTTTAATAAAGTGGGTCTGGGTTACTTTAAAGGTATTTTCTCGTATTGCAAAATATCCTGCTTCTGTGCAGACTGCATTAATTTCTGCTCCGCTAAATCCTTCCATCATGGGAAGGAGTTGGTCAATGGCAACATCATGGATATTCATATTTTTTGTATGAATTTTGAAAATCTCTTTAATTCCTTCTTTATTTGGAAGCGGAATCATGATTTGGCGATCTAACCTGCCAGGTCGTAAAATTGCAGGGTCAAGAATATCTCTGCGGTTGGTTGCTGCAATTACTTTTACATTTTCAAGGCTTTTGAATCCATCAATTTCTGCTAAAAACTGCATAAAGGTTCGCTGGACTTCACGTTCTCCTGAAGTACCAAGCTCGATACGTTTTGCTGCAAGGGAATCAATTTCATCAACAAAAATAATGCTGGGTGCTCGTTGTTTTGCAAGCTCAAAAATCTCTTTGACCAGTTTTGCCCCTTCCCCAATAAATTTTTGCACAAGTTCACTGCCTACCACTTCGATAAATGTTGAATTAGTTGATTGTGCGACTGCTTTGGCAATCAGGGTTTTTCCTGTTCCAGGAGGGCCATAGAGTAAAATTCCTTTTGGTGGTTTAATGCCTACCTTTTTAAACAGCTCAGGTTTAAGCAATGGCAGTTCAATAACTTCACGAACTTCTTGGATTTCTTTGTGCAACCCACCTATTTGCTCCCATTTCACTGTTGGTTTTTCAATGATGACAAATTTATCCACATTAAACCGCTTTTGGTCATTAATTCGTCTAATTATCGAAAGGTTTTTTTGTTCACAAAGGACTGTATCTCCAGCCCTAATTTTTTGTTCCCTTGCTTCTGAGCTGATTGTTACATAGAATTGGTTGCCGTTGGGAACGACAATAATTGCATGATAATCATCAACAATTTCTGATACTTCACAGACCATTAAGGAAGGCTCACGATATCTATCAATTTCAGCTTTGAGCACATTGACCGTATCACGAAGCATTCTGTTTTCTTCTTCAAGATTCGTTAATGAGGTATTATAAGAGTACATCATTCGTTTCAAATCCGTGGTGTGTGCTGATTCTCCAGTTTGGGTTTCTTGAGGGCTTTCTTTTTCTTTTTTTGCCATTCTACTAAGGAGTATTTTTTTCTTTATAAATCTTGCTTCTTTTGGACGTAATTCTTATTCAATACTTATTCTTGTTTTCCTGATGTTTTTTATCTTTTTTTCTCTTCCTTGTTTTCTTTTCTTTGTTGTTTGGATGTTGGTACGTTGTTTGCTAGGGAGTTCTCTTTCATTTTTTCTATTCTTGTTTTCTTTTTTTTCTCTTCTTTCTTTTTTTCTTTGTATTCTTTTTATGATACTTTCTTGGTGCTTTGCCAGCACTGCCAACCATAATCTTTTTATTAGGTAAGTATTTTATTGTTGCTGCCATGCATTTTTTTCATACCCTTATTGCTCCTGGAACTTTTGTTCCTCTCTTTTATTTAGGTAGAAGAACGCTTCCTAATAACTTGAAAGGTCATTTTTTGAAGGGTCATTTTTTATTCCTACGCAAGCCTTTCTTTTTCTTTTTTCTATGTTTTTTGTTTTTGCTTTCTTTTTGTTCTTCATTTAGTTATGCTGATGCAACAATTTCCTTATCAGCCCAATCAGCTTTTTATCTTTCTGCTCCTGTTGATGAGCTTCGTATTGTTTTGCATGCGTATCCTAGAAATGATCGGACTACCTCTTCCTTGTTGCAAACAAAAGGAATTCTTTATCCTGAAGGAATTACGTTTCGTTACCATAATGTGCAACAGGGATCGTTTTGGGTAAATGCAACGATTGAGCGGACATCATCCTATGCTGCTCTTACTGAAGAGATTCCGTATCCTTATGTCTTTGATGAGCAATCATTGCAGACCTATCTTGCACCAACAACCCTCATTGATAGTGATCATCCAGCCATTCTTGCGCAAGCGCAAGCATTAGCCCAACAAAACTTTTTTTACCACCAGAATTACTATGAAGCGGTCTTTACTATTGGTGCTTGGGTGAATGAGCATATTAATTATTCCCTAACAACGCTTACTGCTAATGCCTCTGAGCCAGCAAGTTGGGTGCTTCAAGAACGTTATGGTGTTTGTGATGAAATTACTGTCTTATACCTTGCCCTTTTACGTGCATCTGGAATCCCAGCCCGATACGTTTCAGGGCTTACCTATGTCAATGGAAGTTTTGGCAGTCATGGGTGGGCAGAAGTTTATTTTCCCAATTATGGATGGGTGCCTTTTGATATTACTTATGGGCAATATGGGTTTGTTGATGACACTCATGTAAAATTATTAACAAGCCATGATGTTGCCAACGTTGCTGTCAGTTATTCTTGGTCAGCAAAACATCCCGTGAGCATCAAAACTACAGGAATGCAATATACTGGAACATATGTGCAAACCGCTCCTGAATATGTTCCTTTCCAGATTTTTTCTTCGTTTCTCTATCCTGTTGTTGCCCCTGGTTCTTTTAATGCTTTGCGCCTTGAATTTTTTAACCCTACCCTTTTTTTTCTTGGATATCAATTTTCCCTTACTTATCCTCCAGAGGTAGTGATGGATACTTCTGTTGTTCGTCTTTACCTTAAACCGCAAGAACGAAAAGTTCTTTACTTTCCCTTAAAAGTACTGGTTCCTAACATAACTAAATCCTATAAAATTCCTTTTTTAGTTGCAGGCCAGCAGACGCATTTTTTGGTAATGCCTACTGCTGAGCATATTTCTTATGATGAGCTTCCATTAGAAGCTATAGAACCATTTTTTGCTTCTGTTTTATCTGCCATTGGTGCACCTTTTTTTTGCTCTCTTAATGAATCTTTTTATTATCCTGATGAACACCCTGTTCTTTTGTGTAGGGTGCAAGATCCTTTTTATGCCTGGGGATCATCTTCTTATGGAACCCTTTGTTTAGATACCTGCGTTCATTTTTCTTCCTCAGGAAACTATAGTTTTTCATTGCCGTTGCAAACACCAGGGGTTAAAGAAAAAGTGGTGACGCTTCATGGTCCTAACACAACCTTAATGCAAGTGTTGCATATTCCAGTACGCACTCCACCTTCGGTACGTGTAGAAGTACCTTCCACCGCTTCTCTTTGGTATGGCAACAATCTTACGATTCCTTTTACCCTTACACACTCAGGTGATGATTTTTTTAATGCAACGCTTCTGGTTATGAAGGATGGTTTGGGTGTTACCATTCCTTTTTTTTCAAATAGCAGCTCCTTTACCATTCCTGTAGTTTTTCCAGGAGAAGATTTTGTATATCCTACTACTACGATTTTCTATCGCGTAGCGTATTATGATGGCAAGGGAAGACCTTACACCCATGAAGGGACGATTGCTGTCACTGTTCATTTTTCAGATTCACAAGAGAAGGTTCTCTCTTATTTTTACAGAATCATTTATTGGTTTGAGCAGAATCTATTGCTTACCAGCCTTGTTTTGATGTTGGTTGTTTTTGTAGCATTGGTACTAGAGCTTCGTATTATTCCTCTTGAAGAAGTTGGCGAGCAACTTTCTGAGAAGGAGAATGCTGTACGCAAAGCCCTGCACCAACAAGAGCTTCAGCTTAACAACCAGGGTAACGAAACAACTCGAACACACCCTGCGTCCAAAGAAGGAGCTTTAAACGACCCTCAAAAAGATGCGTATGCTTCTATGCCTCGCCATCAGCCTGTGCAAAAAGTTCATCAGCAAAAAACGCCTAAAGAAAAACAGCCGTAATATTCCCCTCTTTTTTTGCTGTATTTGGTTTTGCTGTTTTTGTTTGCCACCATTATTTTTTAAAAAATTCCTGTAAGGTTTCTTGTTTGCTTTCACGTTTCTCTTTGGGTTTGATTCTTGCTTTATAGGATGCCCAAGATGTCCTAAAAAAAGGATAGTGCAGGGCATGCTTATCCAGAAATTCTTGGGTGCGTGGGTCTGAAGGATAGCCGCTTCCAAAATCTACCTTATATTTTTTCTTGAGGCTTTCAATTTCATTATCCCTAATTACTTTTGCTACAATCGAAGCTGCACTAACAATCGGATACTTCGCATCAGCTTTATGTTCTACAATTAATTTTGGGTGGTAGGATAAGTGCTGTTTAAGATAAGATGTAAATTTTTTTGGGTTGGTGCTTGGACAATCTACATACACTGTTCCTGGCTTAAAGGTTTCAATAAGCATTTTTGCATGGTCTGCTTCAAGCCAGTTTAAGTTTGTGGTTTTGCTTTCAACTGCATTATCGATTTCCTTTGGTGTTATGATTAATGCTTGGTATTGCAGTTCATTGCTTGCAGCATACTTTTTTATCATTGCAAATACGTTTCTTCGTTGCTCATCACTAAGCATTTTTGAGTCTTTTACCTGTAAGGTATTTAGCAGTGCAGTTCCTTTTTTTTCATCAGCGAGGTACACTGCTGCTATGACCATTGGCCCAATAACAGGGCCTCTGCCTGCTTCATCAATCCCTAAAATACCCATACTCTTGCAGCAAGGTATTTAGCCTATTTAAGGATTGTTGTTTTGGTTTCTTGTTGTTGTGATTTTTATGGTGTATCCTACTGAAAACGGTTATACTAAAACAGCAATCTTCAACAGCTATTTTTTTAACCTCTTTGTTTTTTCCTGCTTCTTTATTCTTTTTCCTTTCCGTCTGTTTCTAATCTATTTTTTAGGTATCCCTAATAAACGCTATCATCAAGACTAATTTTCAAGACTATACTCCCTACGAAAAAACCTACAAAAAACTATAACAACCCCTAATAAAAAGCTATAAATACAGGTTCGGCTCTCATTCTGTTATGCCTACTCCAGTACCTTCCATTGATCCCTATAGCAGTACTTTGTATGCTGATTATCAAAAACTCATAGCTGACTTTGGGTTAGAACGCTTTGATGTAAAGCTTTTTCCTTCTCCAAATGCGCCCATGCGTAGGGGCATTGTCTTTGCTGGCAGAGACCTTGCTACCATTGCAAAAACCATCAAAGCCAAAAAACCTTTTTATGTGCTTACAGGCATTATGCCTTCAAGTGAGAAAATCCATCTAGGCACAAAAACTGTAATAGACCAGGTAAAATATTTTCAAGAGCAAGGTGCTACTACGTATGTGCTTGTTGCAGATTTAGAAGCCATGGCCACGCGCGGCATTAGCCTTCAGGAAGCAAAAGAGCGAGCACTTTCGTTTCATATTCCAGCGTATCTTGCTTTGGGGCTTGACCCTAAAAAAACAATTTTTTATTTTCAGTCTGAAAACAAGGCAGTGCTGCAGCTTGCTTATCAATTTTCTCAAAAAGTTACTCTGAATGAATATCGGGCTATTTATGGCAGTGCAGAGCCAGCAAGGATTATGAGTGCCCTTACCCAAGCAGGTGATATTTTGTTTCCTCAGCTTGCAATGCGTATGCCAGGCATTATTCCTGTTGGCATTGACCAAGATCCGCATTTGCGCTTGTGCAGAGACATTGTCCACCGCTCCAAAGCAATGAAATTTATTCCACCTACATCCATTTACCACCAGTTTACTCCTTCGCTTAATGGTAACATTAAAATGAGCAAGTCAGAGCCATTAGGTAATATTGATTTGCCAGAGGATAGCCAAACCATTACCAAAAAAATTCAAAAGGCAGTTACTGGCGGAAGAGCAACCCTTGAAGAGCATCGCAGGCTTGGAGCAGAAATTGACAAATGCATGGTGTTTGCATTGCTGCGCCATCATTTTGTTGAGGATGACCAAGAACTTGAAGCCATTGCTAAAGCCTATAAAGCAGGCCAAATGACCAGTGGCCAGATTAAAGAGCTAGCTATTGAAAAAATCAATACGTTTATGAGCGAGTTTTCAAAAAAACTCCAAGCAGCACGATCAATTGTTTCTACCCTAACCTTTGTTACTTTTAACTAAGGAAATTCTCGTGGATTACTCTTTTAAGGATTGATCTTTTTTCTAAGTTTTTTGTTTCATTTCTCTTGTTTCATTCTTGTTATCTTCATGCTTTTTCTTTTATGCAGCCAGCATCAAGAGAGCGACTGGAGTTCTTGCTTTTGATTGCGATAGGGGGACCTGCCCCATCCGGGGACCAA
>JAWAQC010000007.1:0-12275 GCA_038894115.1 Candidatus Woesearchaeota archaeon
ATCGTGCCATAACCATTCACCTAATATTGGGGTTTTGAAAACAACGCAAAACCATCCTCTCATAAGATAAGAGACAGGGATATAATAAAAATGTTAGGGATAACGAGTAAAATGCTTAGGTAAGGATATTCTTGGGAAAGTTAAGGGGTTTTTAAATGTTTTGCTTCAAGAAAAGCCAGTATAAAGAGAATGCAAAAGAGAGACACATAAGGAGCACTGCAAAAAAACAAAAAAATAAGCATAAAAAAGAGAAGTAGAAAAACAAAATCATTGACTAGAGAATGATGACCTTGGTTTAGCAAGGTCCCACAGTAATGAAAAAAACACACGATACGTTTGGGCAAAATGCTTATCCTTGATTAATAAGCCATAGGGCTGTTCTGCATAGGAAACAAGAAAAAAATAATCATGTAAAATACCATATTCGGTTAAAGTGGTAATTGGTAAATACCGTACTTGAGTTAGTGGCATTTGCTCTCTAACTGCCCCCCAATCTTTTGCTGCTAGATTAACAATCATTTTTAATCGAACACCATCAGCAATGCGTTTTGCATGGACAATATCAACAAAAAAGCCTTCTAATTGCGAAAATGATGCTAACGGCGCTGATGCGATACAATATTCATCACCGCTCTTCCAGGAATGGATTATTTCTGTATATAATGATTTAACGCCTTTAATACCATAAAAGTATTTAAAATCAGTTATTTTGTCTTTCTCTAAGGGTAATTTTTTAAGTGAAGTAATAAACTGCAAAAGCATCTCTTTTTCTTGATGAAGAGATTTTTCCTTTTCTTCAAAAAGAGTCTTAAGGGCTTGTGGATCGGATGCACTAAAAATCTTGATATTATTTACAAGTTTGTAGCGCACAAGCCCTTTTTCAAGAAGTGAACCTAAAAGAGTATAAATCTGCGAACTAGGAATATTTGTTCTTTTACATATTTTTCCTGTTTTACTTTCACCATTCATAACTAAATCAAAATAGGTCAAAGCTTCTTTATCATTTAATCCTAAAGATTTTAAGGCTTTAATTTCTATTTGCATTTTACTACTAAAAAGATTAGTAGCAATTATTTATATACTTTTCCATTTATAATTTATACTACTTTTTAGTAATAATTAAAGAAGGTGTTAATATGACAAATCAAAAAACTACCAAAAAACACAACCCAGAATTAATCATGACAAATGAAACGATTACTAGTTTATTAGAGGAGAAGTATTTAAAAAATCAAAACGATCAAACAGTAGTACTTATTACTGATCCTTATGGGTATAACAACTTAGATTTAAAAAAATATGATGGTAAAGGGATAATTATTGAAGTACGCGATAATAAACAAACAACCATAGATACCATAATAGAAATAGTAAAAAATCATAATGGATACAACGACCAATACCGAATTATAGGCATTGGTGGATGCACAGCATTAGACATTGCCAGAGCGTATGCTAAAACCCTAGTAGAAAAAAACAAGCAAACTTTTGAATTGTACTTATTCCCTACAATTATTTCGACATCGTGCATTAGTGTTGACAAAAGCGTTATTCAAGACGAGAACGGAAATAATTCGCTAAAAGACACAGTGCCTCCATTAGAAACAATTATTAGTATTTCTACCATTCTTTCCAGTAAAAAATCTGAATTAAAAAAATGGCTGCAATCTGGATTTGGTGACCTCTTTGCAAACATCAGTGCTTCAATTGATATGCAATACAAAAAGAATGATTTAAGCTATGAAACCATCAAAGCTAATGTTCCAGAAATCTTTAAGCTGATAGCATGGGTCAACCATGAATTTAGTGATTATAATCAACAATGCCTTAAAAAACTTAGTCAGGAATCACATGCATCATCACTGGGTGTTATCCAACGCGGTGATACCTTACTTAGTGCTGGTGGAGAACACAAACTTTATCATATTTTAATAAAGCAACAAAAAGGGTATACAAGAGAAAAGCCAACCCATGGTCAATTAGTTGCAATAGGCACAATCCTTGCTGCAAAAATTCTTGAGGAAAAAACTAATGATAGAAGGTTATATGATGAGCTACGTCAAGCATATAAAATTCTTGGATTACCCCTAACCTATGAAGAATTAGAAAAAATAGGAGTTGAAAAAAACCATCTAGTTAAAGGTCTGCAAACACTGGCAACATCCAACACATTCCTTGGAGATTATTTTTTAAAAAATAATTATACGGTCCTTGACAAAGTCTTTATGGGGGAAAGTAAATGAAAAAGAAAGAGTTCATTCCAAATGAAAAACTGAAAATGATTATTGATGAAATTACAAACATAAATTATGCCTTCCTTATAGAAAAATTATGCAAGCAAATACAGGATTATTATAAAACCATACCAAAAAAAGATGACAAAGAACCAAAAGTTGTTATCGGTCTTTCAGGAGGAATTGACTCAAGTGTTGCTACAGCATTAGCGACAAAAGCCCTAGGAAAAGACAAAGTAATTACCATCACGATGAGTAACGGCAAGCATGATGAATGCATAAAGAATGGAACAATAATGCAAGAATATCTTGGTACAGAACATTATACTATTGATATAAGCAAGATCATAAAGAAAAAAAATGAGATATTGTTACTACAAGATGAAAAAAATAAAAAATGCCTAGAAGAAAAAATAACAGAAGAAGAGAAAATACGATTAGGTAATCTTGCATCAAGAACACGAATTTCATTATTGTATGATTTTGCTGCAAGGGTAAATGGAAGAATTCTTGGAACTGCAAATAAAACTGAATTAATGCTTGGATATGTTGCAAAATGGGGAACACCGATGTGTTATGATTATGGAGTGTTAGGAAATCTCTACAAATGTGATATTTACAAAATAGCAGAACGACTTAAAATTCCTAAAGAAATAATGAATGCTATCCCAAGCACAGGATACTATGTAGGACAAACCCATGAAAAAGAATTAGGAGCAAGCCTTGAAGAACTTGATGCAGCAGTGTATTTGCTGTTTGAAAAAAAGTACAGTATTGAGCAGATACAAAAAGAATACATGGTAGATCCAGAATTCTTAGGGTATGTAAAGACCCTTTATGAAAATAGTGAACATAAAAGGCAAATGCCAGCCAATGCAACCAAGCAATAAGAAAAAAATAACAGTGTGAGAAAATGCAACCCAATAAAAAAAAGGTATTAGTAATTGGCGCTGGAAGTGGTAGAGACATGGCTTCAGCAATCTTAATAACTGAACAAATAAAGCAAAGTGATGAGAATGTTCAAATAGATCTAGCAGGGTTTCTTACACCGTGGGCACTACACTTATTTGAAAGCAAACTTGAAGAATGCATTAATGAATACATCGGCCAAGAAACAAAAAAATTGTATCGGGATAACAACAACCACACAAAGAGCTACGAAATCGTTGATCAATATTTTGAACCGATCCTTTATCACATCAACAAAGAGAAAAATTTAGGAATACGGAAAATATACGGTTTTTCACTACAATATGGCACAAACCAGCTGCAAAAAGACTTTGATAAGCTGGTAGAGCAAAACCAATATGACCTAATCCTTGCAGTAGATGTTGGAGGTGACATTCTTGCGCATAAACAAGATTTCCCTACTTTGTATACTCCGCTGGTTGATCTTACTTGCCTGCAAATACTATCAAACAGCAAAACAACAGCATCAAAACAATTAGTAGTGATAGCGCCCGGTGTTGATGGTGAGATTTGCTCAAAGAGGCTTGCCCAAATAATTGATGAGGAAGAAAAAAATATTCTTGCAGAGTATAGAATAAAAAAAAATGACAAAAACTATCAACAGTTTGTTGCATTGTACCAGGAAATTAACAGGAAAACAAATTCAGCAAGCTATACCGGCGAATTGCTCATCAAAGCTGTTGAAACAGGTCCACACCAATACCTAAAAGTTATGTTTAGAAGAAAAAAAGGAAAAGAAACCTATATTCAAATACAAACAATTGATACGACCCTTGCGAGTAAAATCTATTATTTTGATCTTGAGAAAGTAAAAGCAAAGAGGCAAATAGAGATATCATACCATACGTTGCAAGAAGCGCAAAAACAAATGGAGGCTATGGGCATGGCAGGAACAGAATTACAACTTGGGCCTAAATAAAAAAAGACGAAAGAAAAACCATTAACAATGATTCAAAAGCTATTACACAAAGATAAAGATGTTAAAGAAAATTAGTAGAACAAAGATACAGGGACATAAAGCATATTAGAGAACAAGAAGCAATAATCCAAGCAAGAATGCTAAAGCAACAACATAATTTCTTGAGCTTGAATAATTGTTTTCTTGCTCAGCAAACTTTTTCTGATTTTCAATGAGTTTTCGATTATATTCTAACATTGCTTCAACCCCAACACAACTACTTTACCAAAGATAATATATAAATCTTTCGCTGATTTTTTAGAAAAAAATACAGAAATAAGAAAAAAAGAGTGATAAAGGAATACTTTTTAATATTGTTGAAAAAAAGCACAGGGCATAAGACAAATCGGTAAAAAACCATTATATTAAAGCAGGAAAACCTCAGGATGCATGGAGATAAAAAAACCAATACTCATTATTTATTTGTATCCTAACAATAAAATTTATGCGCATTGCCCGAAAGATATAAAAACTAAGAAGCAAAAAAAAAACAAATGGTTGTTGAAGGAATAATACTGCCTTACTTAAAAGAAAAAAAAAACCTTGGGATTATTGTTTCTGGGATTGTTATAACCCTAATAGCTGGTATCCTTGCATTTTTAGCCTTTTATGAGCAAGCATCATTAAGTTTTGTTTTTCTTATTGTCTTAGGCTGTGTCCCATTTATTTACAAAACTATTATCCAGGAAGAAAAACATGACCTTATAGAAAAAAAAGAATTACCTTTGCTAAAATCCCATGCAAGAATTATTGGGATTTACCTGCTATTGTTTTTAGGAATAACACTAGCAACAACAATCTTGTACCTGCTCTTACCTTTTGCATTAGGAAACGAAAGCAATGTAGTATTTGCTGTGCAAGAAACAACCATTACCACCATTCGTGCCAGTGCAGCATATTTGCAGACAGGGTATATTGCTGCAACGGACGCATTTTACAACATTCTTGCCAATAACCTAAAAGTGTTGTTGCTATGCCTTATTTTCTCATTTTTATATGGGTTAGGAGCTGTATTTATTATTACCTGGAATGCAACAGTGCTGGGTGTTGCAATTGGCCAAACTATCAGTGCCGGACTTGCTAAAATTTCAACCCAGCTTGGGTTTTATGCTATAGCCCAGTACTTTAATGTTATTTCGTATAGTATTCTTCGCTACGCAGTGCATGGCATTTTTGAAATTGCTGGATACTTTGTAATTGGCCTTGCAGGAGGAATTATTTCAGTAGCAGTTATACGGCATGATTTTAAACCAAAATATTATCCCAGAATTTTAATTGATGTAGTAGATTTAATTGCCATCGCTGTTGGCCTAATTGTGCTTGGAGCAATCATAGAAAGTTTTGTTACCCCTATTCTTTTTTAAAACATAGTAAAAGAAGAGTACAACAAATAAGAAAACAGGAAAAAAAGAAGGCATAGTGCAGATGTTCTAGAAAGATACAAAGAAAACATTGCGCCTGCTAAAAACAATAAAAAGAATAAGGGAAAAGAACAGCAAAAGAGCAGGTATTAAAAAGAATTAATTAATGTTTAGTAACCTCTAACCAACTTTTAATATTAGTTTCAACCCATGATAAATCCTGCTCTTCTTTAATTAATAACTGTCGTAACTCTGTTACCTGATACAAAAGATTAGACAAAAATTTACCCATTTCAAGAGAATGCTTTTCTAATTTCTCTAATTCAGTAATAAGAGTAGTGGTAGTACTAATAATTTGGGTAATAGGCACACCATTATGAGACATAACATTTGTATTGTTAAGAGATGAAAGAAGTTTGTTTGTAACATTTTCAGCATATTTAACAATAGATGCCATCGTAGTAATTGTGTCATGTAAATTATTTTCGTACTCTGTTAATTTTTCCCTGGTAGCAATCTTTTTAGAAAGATAGGAATCATAAATAATAGACTCAATTTTTTGAATAAGATGCTGCTCGTTATCAATTGTATGCACAATTTTCTTAAGATGACCTAAAAGTTCATTAAGTAGAGTTTCAAGCTTATGAAGAACGTTACGGACAGAATGATGCTCAGATTGAGATTTTTCTATTTCTAAAGAAATCGCATCTTTAAGGCTCTTAAGATTTGTAAGATAATAATGTAAACCATGCTTATGAAACCACATCATAACCACCCAAATAACCATAACGCTCTAAAACAAAGGAAAAGATAACGCATAGAGCAAAAAGATACTAGCCTCAATTTTAATAATACCAGTATTTAAAGTTTTTCATTACAGGTTCATGCTTTAAAATTTCTTAAAAAATCTATAAGTGTGTAAGTACTGGATCCAACATTAAAAAGAAATATTATTTATTGAAAGATAATTTCTATTGAGACTTTTTTTATTGATAATCCCAATCAATAACATATTTAAATAAAACACTATCAACCTCTTTGGTATGGATACAATAACCTTCATCTATGGACTAATCAGTGTTCTTTTTGTAAGTGCTCTTTCCTTGATTGGTGTTTTTTTGCTGTTTCTTAAAGAAGCGAAAATGAAAAAAATACTGCTGTATATTGTCAGTTTTGCAGTAGGAGTTTTTTTAGGAGACATTTTCATTCATTTGCTTCCTGAAGCATTTGAAGAGTATGACACTGCCATAACAGCAACCTATATCCTCTTTGGAATTGTCTTCTCATTCATTGTAGAAAAGATTATTCATTGGAACCACCGGTATGTGCATAAAAAAGACGATGACCATAAACATCATCCTCATGCGTTTGCTGTAATGAATTTGTATGGTGATGCATTTCATAATTTTATGGATGGCATCATCATTGCAACAAGTTATGTGGTTAGCATTCCAGTTGGGATAGCAACCACAATCGCAGTACTGTTGCATGAACTTCCTCAAGAAATCGGTGATTTTGGAATTTTGCTTGCTGGAGGATTCTCCAAAGCAAAAGCAATCATGTTTAATCTGTTGATATCAGGCACAGCAATTCTTGGTACCATTGTAGGATTTATCTTGATAGAAACAGAAGGTATGCTTGCATTTTTATTGCCCTTTTCAACAGGGACATTGCTATATATTGTCATAGCAAATCTAATTCCGCAGCTGCATAAAAGCGCACATGAAGAAAATAGCCTTCAAATCAGTATCTTTCAGGTGCTGGTGATTCTTTTAGGAATTGGTGCAATGGTTGCCTTAACCTTTTTAGAAGCGCATTAACCTGCCTATTAAGATAAACCTTTAAGCATATTTTCTATGCTTCTTTTCTCTTCTACATTTTTTTCTTATTGGTTTCTTATTGTAAGTTTCTAATGATATTCTAAGGTTTTTAGCGTAATAAACAGTGTATGAATATTTCTTTGATAGAGTAAAGGCATTCCAATAATAAAGAATAAAAAACAACTAGAAAAAAAGGAAGGAAAAAGAACAAGAAGGTAAAAAAACCTTGTAAACCAGAATAAAAAAGGATGATAAACCAAAGGAAAAAGAAATTTAACTAATAGCTAGTTTAACAAGCAGTAAGAATAAAAAAAGAAGTGATACACACGAACAGAGAAGTTTAGCGCTTAAGCTTACGCTTTCTCTTTTCTTTTTTCATGCGCTTTCGCTGCCATTTCCAGCGCATTTGCCCTTTTTTTTTCCATCTACGGGAACTTCGCTTCATACCCTTCTTGGGATTTGAGAACACTTTATATAGTTTTCTATAGTTTTTCATGAATTAGGCTGTTTTGACACTATTCTGACACCTTTTTTAACTAATCGTTGGTATCGTAACATCTCTTTTGCAACGTAACGTAGTAACGAAACACGATTAAAAAAACAATCCCTGAAAACAGTAGTATAGTTGATAAAAAAAGCACAAAAAAAGAAAAAAACAACAACACCCAGAAAAATAAAAAAATATCGATAAAAATAAATAATATCCAAAATACCCCGCTTTGTATGAACCTTGTAGAAATACAAAAAAACTATCGTGCACTTAACCTTGAAAATGCACTCCTAGAAGAAAATAAACAATTTACACGTATGCTTTATTATGCGCCATTAATAGAAAAACAAATATTCTTTGACAAAAAAGAAAAACATTACAGGGAAAACGACCCTAACATGACAATAGAAAACTATCTTGAAAACATTACACCCCAAGCAATAATACGATTTTTTGTTGATAGATCCCAATATAATCCCAAAAAAGGCCTATGGGAAAAAAGGATGACACTTGCATGGATTGGCAAGTTTAGCAATGACCCTACCACTCGTTTTGCCTGGCTCCATTGCCCTACAAAACCAAATTATGAGCAAGTAGATAGGATTTTTGAATCTGTCTATAAAACAACAATAGAAAACTTCCCCTATCTCCTCTAAAAACCATCTAGAATACTTCTAAACCCACATAACGCAAAGCAATGAGCGGCTACGTAAGAAGAGCAAACTGCTCAGGAAAAGCTTTATATTGCTCTGATACTTACAACTAAAAAGCATGAATCCTACGCCAAATTCAAAAAATCAATTTCAACATCAAACAGAAAATAGCAATACAACCAGCAGCATACCAGAAAACAAGGGTAAAATCAAAGAACTGGGAAATGAAGAACAAACCCAAGGATTGCGGATTAGCACAGGCAGTGCAGAGTTTGACCAATTCTTGCGTGGTGGGTATGAAAAAGGGGTAATTACAACCATTTATGGACCTGCTGGAAGTGGAAAAACAAACCTTATGCTTCTTGCCCTTGCCAGTGCAGCAAAACAAGGCAAAAAAATCATCTATATTGACACTGAAGCTAACTTTTCTTTGGAACGACTAATGCAAATTAGCCCTGAATACAAACAGGTGCTTAACAACACTCTTCTTTTTAGGCCAACAACTTTTGAAATGCAGCACCAAGAAATTGTAATGCTTGCATCAAAACTTACGCATGATATAGGATTAATTATTGTTGATTCTATTGGAGCACTTTACAGGCTTGAATGGGGAAAAGAAAGCACAAACCAAACCAACAAACAACTAAGCATCCAGTTTGCAAAGCTTGCAGAGCTTGCAAGCAAACAGCAAATCCCTGTTTTATTGACAAATCAAGTTTATGCATCGTTTGAAGACAAAGAGAGTGTTCATATTGTAGGTGGAGACATAGTTAATTATGCAAGCAAAGCACTCCTTGAACTTAAAAAAACCAAAACCGGCAGAATTGCCCTGATTAAAAAACACCGCTCATTGCCTGAACACAGCCATTTCCTGTTTAAAATCGTTGAAGAAGGGATTGAAGCAGTAAAAAAAGACGAAGGAAAAAAAGATGAGCAGGACAATGCACAAAAAAAAGATAACGAAGCGACAAAAAAAACTGCACAACGTTTCTCGAGTTATGAATAAATCTAGAACAAGAACAAAACGCTCGAAAACAAGAACAAGACTAAAAGCATCGCAAACACGTTAAAATCTTAAAAAACGCAAAAAAAGAGCAAGAAAGAAGCAAAGTTTTTATAGCCAAAGAAGAAAAAAACTGGTATGAAAAAGAGGAAGAAAAGTATTCTTAGGAAAAGTGCTCTGCTGCCTGCTCAAGGCCAAGCTGCCCTTGAAACAATTCTCGTAATGTCCCTGATCATTATTTTCTTGATTTTTATTGTCCAGTTAGATAAAGCTATCATTAGCACAACTGAATCAGAATACACGATCAAAAAAATGGGATTTACAATGGAAAGCCTTGTCCAAAGCACAAATTTGGTCTACCAGCAAGGTGTTGGAGCAAAAACCAAAGTCAAGCTTGCAATCCCTGGCCATGTCAAAAACATTACGGTTGGCAAGCGAACCATTAATGCAACCTTAAATATCTCTGGCAGTGTGTCGCAAATTTACAGGACATTTCCTTATGAGATCCATGGAACAATTCCAAAAGAACAAGGAACGTACTGGTTTATCATCACTGCTCATGAAACTGGAGTTAATATTAGCCTCTTACAGCATCCCTAGATAAAAAAAGAAAGTTGTAGGGTAAGCACCGCTTTTCAAACACATGAGAAATACAAGGTATAAACCTGCAAAAAACTTTTGTGCTTAAAGTAAAGAGCAAAATCCAAAAAAAAGAGATAATGGATGAAAAAAAGGCAAGCGAGCAATGAAAAAAACCAATACTACAAAGAAAAAAAAAGCGCAATCTGCAACAGAATATTTGCTTATCCTTGCCATAGTCCTAGCGGTCGTTAGCATGCTGTTTACAATCGTGTATGAAATGCTAACAGCAAAACAAATGAAAGTAAAAACAATCAAGGCAAGAGACTTAGTTGATGAGCTTGGAAAAGGCGCAGCATTAGTCTACCAAGAAGGCAAAGACTCAAAAACAAAAGTATATGTGCATGTTCCTGAAGGCATTAGTGGATATCGTTCAAATGGAAGTATTATCCTCATCAATCTTACTGTTGGGCCAGATACCATTCCTTACATATTTGTGCTTGGATTTCCAATGGAAATGGAACTTTCCACTACTGAAGGATATTATTGGGCAAATATTACTTCGATGGGAAATAAAGTACGTATTGTTGTGCGATAACCCAAAACCAATATAAAAAATTCCAAAAGAACAAAAAAGAAAAAAGAGAAGAAAAAGAAAACAAACCAATAAAAGAAACACCTAGACCAAAAAAAAGAAAAGAAAAAATCAAAAGGAAGACAGTGTCAAGAGCAGCATCAAGAAAGCGACTGGAGTGAATGCTTGCATTGCAGCAGGGGGACCTGCCCCATCCGGGGACCAACAAAAGTGCAACGCAATGCAAGAATTGTCAGACGAAAGGAGCGGGTGCTTGCGCTAGCAAGCACGATGCTGCTCTTGAATGCAGCACGCATCGGCTCCGGCAACCACATTCATGCTCCTTTGGGCCGCCACCCCCGTAAGGGACAACCCCTAATCGAGCCTCAACGTGTATTTTTCATTGTGCCTACGCAACCTTGATGCGTGCTGCTTATAAAAAAGCAAACCCTAAAGTAGCCCAAAAACATCTATGAAAGCATGCAAATGGACAAAAAAAAACAATACCCTCCCTCAAAAGCACAAGTTACTGTAGAACTCATGATTATCACCTCATTAGTGTTTATTATTTTTATTGGCATAGCCTTGGTGATTAATGAAAAAAACACGCAAGTAATGGAATACAAACGATTTTTGAGTGCAAAAGATATTGCTGACAAAGCAGCATTTACCATTAATGATGTTGCTATTGCTGGATTTGGGGCAAGCAATTATTATTATATTCCTTCAAGCCTTGCTGATGGAACACCTTTTACCCTCACCATTATCCCCAAACAACGCGTCTTGGTGATTAGCTGGCAAGACCAACGATATGCTGCAGCGCTGGTCACTGCAAATATTGGTGGAACGCTAACGTTAAGCGAAGGAAGAATGCAAGTAACCAATAGAGTTGGAAAATTAATCATAGAACAATAAGCGCAGCAGAACGTGCAAACCAACAAGAAAAAAACAAAGTGCAACATGCTATGAAAACAATGAAAAAAAACAGAATCTGGAAAAGAAGCTCCTGGAACAGTGCGCAAATTTTTTCGTTAGATGTAATGATTGGAATTTTTGTCCTTATCACAATTTTGCTCTCAGCAATTTGGCTTTGGGATACAGCAAGAGAAAAAATTTACCTGGCCGAATCCCGCAATGACTTGGAACTAAGTGCACGAAATGCAATTTACAGCTTGCTGCAAAGTGTGGGTGATCCACCAAACTGGCATAAGCTTGCTGTCATCAACCAAACAACAGTGCACATGATTGGGATTGGAAAAAATAGGCCCTGGTATATTGATGAAGAAAAAGCAAAAAAACTAGGGCAAGTAAATGCCACTTCTTATGAAATGCTTAAAACCATGCTAACCATCCGAGGCAATGAATTTTATCTTAATCTATCTCGGTTTAATCAAAGCGCTGCAAATAAATTTACACCGATTGCAAGCATTGGAAAAAAGCCAAATAGCAGTGCAGAACAGGTAGTAACCATCGAACGCTTTGGATTAAGTGACAAAAATAAAGCCTGGGTAAAAATTGATTTTAAAGTCTGGAAACCATGCACAGGCAGATACTGCAGCTAATGTGCCATAACAACAAAAACCAACGACCAAAAAAGTAAAGAGCAAAACTCATTGAAAAGAAAGACAAGGAAA
>JAWAQC010000008.1:0-11557 GCA_038894115.1 Candidatus Woesearchaeota archaeon
TTTTCTTTGTAAAAAAACTGGATTTTCCTTTTCCATATCCCTTATTGAGTGCTGTCCTTAGTATTGTTTTTTTATTTAATACTGGGAATTCAATGTGGGGTGCAAATATTCCTAGCACCCTTGCAGGTGAATTTGCATATAGTTTAGGATTTGCACTCCTCTGGATGTATTTTGGATTTTTGTATGATGCCGTTGTCAAGAAAAGGTCATTGGTTTTACCAATTCTTCTGTTATTTGTTGTCGGGCTAAGTCATGTCTATGCACTGCTTGTTGCAGTTGGTGGCACCTTTTTTTTCTTTTTGTTGGGGTTGTTTACTTATGGGATGGAGCACTTTCAACACCACACTAAAGCGCAAGGAATATCCCAGCTTCCTGGACATTCAAGGGGAAATAGCCATCATCCTTCTCTTTCAAGAAGATCGCATGCTCAGCATACTCAGCAGGATGACGGATTGCATCAGTTGCACCAACGGTTAGTTTTTCGTCAGTTGCTTGCAACGTTAGTCGTTTTACTGTTGGTGGCAGGGTTGTTGCTTAGTCTTTTTTATTTGCCCTTGGCCTACTACTTGCCCTATACCACTGCCTATGCTGATCATTGGGAGTATTCCTTTAAAGAATTGTTTCCTTCAATTTTTACTCCTTTCCTTGTGCTTGGACTTGTTGGAGTGATTGTTTTTCTTGGTTTTTTAGGTATTCTCCTCTTAGAAGGCTACACCCAGCAGCGCGTTCAGGTGCGTGGATTGTCTAAACCTGGAGTAAAGGAGCCAAGGGTCCTTGCCTCAAAAATCCCTCATGTGCCAAACCCTTCCTTAGACAATACCTTGCATAAGAAAAACATGCATCATGCTCCCTCATGGAGCAGCCTTCAAGGATTTTCTTTGTTGCTTTCATTACCCACGTTTTTTTCCTCGATGTTTTTACCCTACTCTTTTTCTGAAGCAAAACGTAAAGTGCATGTTTTTTTCTTCTTAATATGGATTGGGGTCGTTTGCCTTCTTCTTTCTTTTTTTGCAGTTCGTCTTGGTGTTGTCAATATTCGCTTCTTACCTTTTGTGCAGCTTCTTGTTTTGCTCTTAAGTGTCCTATGGTTAGCGTTGCTTCCTCAACCAAAAAAATATCTTGTTGTACTTATCACCATTGTTTTTGTCTTGGGGAGTTTAAGTTTTGTATCAACATCTGCAGAGTATATTCCATTTTGGATTGCTTGGAATTATGAAGGATTTGAGCATAAACCCTATGCACCCCTGTTTGCAGCAATTAATCACTACCTTTCACCAGAGCAGATGCAGTTGCTAGATTCTGGTTCCAACCTAGAGCCAATCCAACCACTCATGCAATCACCGACTTCTTACTTTGCAGCAATCAAAGAGCCAAAGCGCCATCTTCAAAACACCTCAGAAGCTATTTTGTTGCAACTGCCACGGGTTGTTTTTGAGCACAGCTCAAAACATAATCTTTTTGGCTCTACACGAGCGTTTGAATCTTTGCCTTTGTTTGCACATCGGGCAACACTTGAAGGCTTGTATATGCAAAGTTCACTGCATGGACCATTTGTGTTTTATCTGCAATCACTCTATTCAGAAGAAATTTCCTGTCCGTTCCCTAATTATGGATGTTCTACAATCAATTTCGCTCGTGCATTGCCCTACTTAAACTTGTATGCTGTGCAGCATCTTATTTTGGTTAGCCCCCATGCTAGAAAACAAGCGCTTGCAACCCCAGGCTATCATGAGCTTACGAGTTTTTCTGCAGGCAATCTTACCTATAGCATTGTCGCTACGACTACAACTCCTTCCTATTTGGAGGTTCCAGCATTTATGCCTGTGATTGTACCAAAAACCTACTCAACGCATTTAGCCTTTTTTTGGTTTTTACATGAAAGCCAGCTCTCAGTCCCTCTTGTTTTTGTTTCATCATCTGAACAAAAGGCACTAGAGCACCTGTATTCTACTCTTTTGCAGCAATCAGGAAATCTTTCTTTTGCTGGTCCTGCTCTAGCTAGGAGGAATGCTTCTGAGGGGTTGGTTTCATCATTCTTTGTTGTCGTTCCACAGTTTGCTGTTGATTCACCAGATGAGGCACTGGCGTTGGTGCAGCAGGTTCCAAAAAAACCGCTTATTGTCCCTGACCATTGCACTAGTCCACAGCTAACCTTTGCTGTTGATACCCTTACGCTTACGAATCTTTGTGTTGGTGTTCCCTATCTACTTAAAGTAAGTTATTTCCCCAAATGGAAAACCTCAGATGCAGTGGTGCTGCATGCTACGCCTTCGTTTATGCTGCTTGTTCCCAAGCACGAGAAAGTGACAGTAACCTACAAGAGCAGTGTTGTTGATTCTCTTGGATTTTTATTTTTTTTACTAGGGGTTTTAGGGCTGCTTTTACTCCCTGATCTTCTTGGAATCGTCTTAGCTTTTTTTGCATGGTGCAGCAAGCACAAAACACTTGTGCTCTTCTTACTTGCTTTGGTTGTGGTGTTACTTAGTATGTTGGTAGTCATGGTTGCTCTTAGCAAGCAGCAAACCTTTTACTACCAGCATACGCTTGCAGTAGCGCTGGGTTCGTACCGTGCGTGCGATTATGCAGGACCTTATCGTGATGCATGTTTGATTGCCGTAGCAAAAAAAACAGGTGATGTGAATCTCTGTGCTGTTGAAGTACGCAAGAAAAATAAGGACGAGTGTTTTCTCCAGGCAGCTGTGGCACACCAGCAAAAGCAATGGTGTTTTTGGATACGCCAAAAAGAAAAGCAGCACGAATGCTTATCTTTTTTTTCTTGACCCTTTTTTTTTGTTTCTTGTTGTTTGTTTTTTCTCATTTTTGGTAACTGTCTTGGTAGGTGGTTTTTGATCCTTCCTAGATAAACGTGCAACTGTAGCACTGATACTGGGAAAAACCAGAAGGTTTAAAAATGGGTATTGTTTTATCTCTTATCTCTATTGCTTGGAGGTCTGTTGTACAAGTGAGTTTGCTTTGTAGGGTGTGAGATTTTTCCTGTTGTAATGGTATTTTTGCTTTCCTTACAACTACTCTCTTCAAAATCCTAATTTTCCAAAACCGATGTAAATTGGTATGCCCCTCACTAAAGAAAAATACTCCAGAACGAAAAATCTGAAGTCTAACATGGATTTGTGAGTATGTGGGTAAGAATGGTAAAACAACGAAAAAAACGCTCTTTTGCAACCAGTAACCCCTCACAACCAGTACTTCCCATGCCAGAGCGTTCCTTTCGCTTAACCTTTCCTGACTTGCTTACCTTTGCAAATCTAGGATGTGGTGTGCTAGCATTGTTTTTTCTCTCCTTAGGGAATACCACGCTTGCTGCTCTTCTCATTCTTCTGGGTGTTGTTTTCGATTATTTTGACGGGAAAGTAGCTCGTTTGTTAGACCAGGAATCAAAACTTGGAGAATATCTTGATTCATTTGCCGATCTTATAACCTTCGGGGTAGCAGTTGGATTTTTGTTTTATCATACCCATGCTTCGCTGCCATCACTCTTCCTTGTTTTGTTTTTTATTGGAGCTGGTGCGTATCGTCTGGCACGCTATCATCTGTTAAAAGCGCAAGGATTTCAAGGATATTTAGGGATGCCCATTACCATGAATGGAATTGTTTTTCCTCTCTTACTACTTTTTTCAGTTCCCTCTGTTTTCCTTGTCTTCTGGATTGGATTTTCAACAATTGCAATGGTTTCATCCGTCTATATTAAAAAAATTGGGTAATGGCGGATTCAATGTGGTTCACTCTTGCTATGTTCCCTCATCAAACCTTGTAAAGCCACCCCTTTGTTTCCTTGGTATCGATACGTTTTGTTGGCATTTTTAGTTATGACTTGTTCGCATTTTTAGTCTTGACAAAGGGTGTAGTGCATACCAAGCTGTCTACTACTCGTGAATCCTATGGCAAAAAATATCCATCAAGCTTCTGCACGTTTGATTGCATCACGAGCTCAAAAGCAAGTGTCTGCAAAACAAGGCGCAACAAGGGAAATTGAAGTTAAAGTGATTGGGATCCCTCTTAAAGAGATTCTTTTAACTCTTAAAAAGCATCGCGCAGTCCCGCTCTTTTTTGGAACAATCCATGACATATTTTACACTTCTCCAACACTTTCAAGCTCTGATGTGTTGCGACTGCGTAAGAGTGTATCCTATTTGCCTTTGCCTATGTCAGTCTTTGTTGCAGACTATACCGTAGCAACCCATTGTAAACGTTACGCATGTTCTTTTCAGCCATCAGCTTCCCAAATTATCTCTCAACACCCTCTCCCAGCAAAAAAGTTAAGTGTCCATCAACCTTCTTTGCGATCCTCAAAGGTAGCATCCTCTTTGGTAAAGCGTTCTTTGCCTTCATCAGGGTGTTGTATCCCCTCTCTTGACCTTTGCTACAAACAATTTCTTGCTAAAAAAAAGGCAAAGCAAATGATAGAGCATACTCTTGCACTCACTCCCTTAACCCCTCTTGAGCACGTTCATATGTTTCTTGGATCCCTGCAGTTTTTCAAGGCAAAAGAAAGAAAAAAAGAAAGAAAAAGTTTTTCCTATCTTCACTGCAGAATTGACCTTGACCATTATGTTTTTCTTTCGGAAACAAACGTTTCTATTCCTCCCTTTCTTGAAATAGAGGGTCCTTCCTACACTGCAATTAAGCGCTGTGCAGCAAGCCTTGGCATTTCAAGCTCTTTGCTTTATGCATGGGGCACTTCAGAATTAATTGCCTATTATACGCGTGGTTCTGCATCATCAGAATCATCGGCTTTGCTTTCCAAAAAAATTTCAAGAAAAACTGCGTAATTCTTTTTTTCCAAGGTGTTTCTTGTTCTTTGCTGTTGTTTTGATTTCGTGTTATCGTTTTTTTTGAGGTAGGCATAGGTAGGATCCATTTCATCTCTTCAAATACTACTGCTCTTATCATCATTTTCTCTTTTTTATTGTTAGCGATTACCTTGCACCGTGAATAGTATTTTGCCCGTGTAATTTTTTTTCTATTTTCTTCTTCTTTTCATATTCATATTCTATTCTTAACTAGCCTTCTCTTCTATATCCTATCTTTCATTCATTTATAAACTACTACTCTTTATACTCTATAGTAAAAATATATATCCTTGGGTGGTTGTCAGCAACTTATTACTGATTAACTTTTAAGTAATAACGTCTTTGATTTGGGTTTATGTATCGCCTAGGATTTTAGGTGAGTAGTAACTGATTTAATTTTCCTTCCCTATGTTTTTGGCATCTTTTGTTATCTTATGCCTTATTTTACCTTATTATAATCCCTGTACATCTTGTACATAACGTATACTTTAAGTAACCAATAATCTGTTTAAGAGGGTGATGTTTTATGCATAATATAGATTCTCAGAACAAAGCTGATGCATTAGAATTTAGTGCGCTGCAACAACAAGCAAAGCAAAGTATTCCCCCAGATGATGAAATTGCACGCAATGCTGTGCTTGCTCCAATCGACCAAATTGCTGCATCAGCTGGGCTTTTACCCCATGAGTATTATCAAGCAGGGGAAGGTATAGCAAAGCTTAAGCTTCAGCCACTCTTGGATCGTTTAGCAACGCTTGAAAAGGCATCATCCAGGTATATTGTGGTTACTGCTATGACTCCTTATTCCTTAGGATTAGGAAAAAGTGTAACGTTGGTTTCACTTGTCCAGTCATTACATGGTCTTTCCTATGAAACAATTGGTGCTATTCGGCAGCCTAATTTAGGCGTGGCATTGCTTGGTGTTAAAGGAGGAGCTGCAGGTGGTGGTTATAGCCAAATTATTCCGATGGAAGCATTAAATACAGGACTTACCGGTGATGAAGATAGGATTACTAATGCCAATAATTTTGCTATGGCAGCAATTAACGCATACCTCAAACGTGAGCTCAAAAACAATACACTTTCTTTTTCTCTTGATGATTTGTTGTTCAATACCTATGCGATTAATGCTCCTGATGCTGCTTTTCGTGAACTCTTTCTTTCATTAGACGGAAGTGTAAAAACAAGTGTTGAAGCAAGCCAACAGCATCATAACGCTCTCATGAAACGTTATGGAAGAATCACGGTTGCTACTGAGCTTGAAGGAATTGTTTCTATGGCAAAAGATTACCAGGATTTGTTTGATCGGTTAGGGAATGTTCTGATTGCACCTACCAACGATGGTTTTTTGCGGTTTAAGGATATTTTTGACCATGGAATTCACCATGCATTAGCAGGATATTTGAAAACTGCATTGCAGCCCAATTTAATGCAATCGATGAACCATGCTCCGTTTTTAGTGCATATGGGTCCATTTGCAAATATCTCGACAGGCAACAATAGTGTTATTGCGGATAGAATTGGCCTTGGTTTAAGTAACTATTTTGTTACAGAAAGTGGTTTTGGAAGCGATATTGGGTTTTACAAATTATGGAATGTTGTTGGAAGCCAGCTCCAACAATTTCCTGATATTGCTGTTATTGTTTATACCTTGCCTGGTCTTAAGTATCATGGTGGTGTTTTAGATATTGAAAAACGTTTACATCAAGACGATCCAGAAGCGTTAAAGAAAGGATTTGCTAATCTTTTGTATCATTTAGAGCATGTCCGTAGTTATGGGATTCATGCAATTCCTGTGCTTAATAAACGTCATGATGATCAAAAAAATGATCTGATCGCACTACAACAAATGCTTGATGCGCATTCTTTGCCCTATCTTGATCATGATGGTTTTGCTAAAGGCCAAGAAGGGGCATACAAGTTAGCTTCCTATGTGGTTTCATTACCTGAGCCAGACAATAAAAAAAAGGGGTTGCTTTATCCAGTTAATGCACCGTTTAAAGAAAAGATGGAAGCATATGTTTCTTCATTAGGTGGTGATCCCTCAAAAATTACCTACAGTAAAAATGCTGAAGAGCAAATTGAGCGTATTGATACCTTTTTTAGAGACTTACCATTATGCCCAGCAAAAACACAAACAAGCCACACCCCTTATGCTGTTGACCCTAAAAATCCACAAACTCATCAGTGGCTAGGAAGAAGCAGTGGATTTGGAGCTCATATTGATGCTATTCATATTATGGCAGGTGCAGGCTATGTTGTCCCTGCTTTAGGCAATATGCAAATCTTACCTGGGATGGTGTATGGAAAAAGCATGCTTAATAAAATTTATTTTGACCCATCGCTTCCTGAGCATGCAATGATGCGTGGATTAGGGTAAGAACACACATTATTATGCAAAAATCATTGGATTTAACTTTGGATTTAACTTATTTATCCATTATTATACATTTTTTTTCTGTTTTTTACTTATTCTATTTTTTAATGCTAGTGTAATCGTTAATCAGCCGTTTCTTGTTATGCCAATTTGAGAATCTTTCTTTTTGCCTTTTGTTATCTGTTACTAAGTTTTTTTTCCATTACTTTTGTTTGCAATCATCTGTCATTGTTTTATTTCTCAAAAAAGAAAGTGGTATTTGCATGAATATCTGTAAAAATCCTAGAAAGAAAAATTCCTATGGCTTGAACGAAAAGCCATCCTATATCTTTTAATACTAACGCTACATTGAATAAGTAAAAACACAACGCTAAGAAAAGAATAAACTCAATAGTAATGGGAAATAAAAGAAAAAAAAGATGAAAAAAGCCATGCAAAGGAGAAAATGGTGAAAGCGTTGGAACGATTGGTAATCGCATGCTTAACATCTCGTTGCCTTGATGCGTACACACCGATTCCATCAACCCGATCTTCTATCGGAGTTCCATCTGTGTCTCTTTTAGAGGGGGGCTTCGTGCTTAGATGCTTTCAGCACTTATCCCGATAGCGCGTAGCTGCCCTGCCTACCTTGCAAGATAACAGGTAAACCAGAGGCGCCGAACCTTCGTTCCTCTCGTACTAAAAGGTCCTTCCTCGCAGACACAGAGCATTTCCAGTAGATATCAAACAAACTGCCTCACAGCGTTCTGAACCCAGCTCACGATCCCTTTTAATGGGTGAACACCCCCACCCTTGGCCGCTTCTGCACGGCCAGGATAGGAAGAGCCGACATCGATGTAGCAAGCCTCGCCGTCGATAAGAGCTCTCGGGCGAGACAACTCTGTTATCCCCGGAGTAACTTTTCGGTCATTCCTGACCCCCATGAAGGAGATTCAGGAGTTCGCTAGGCCAAACTTTCGTTGTTGGAATCTGTCATGTTGGGATTCCAATCAGGCTAGCTTTTGCCCTTGCACTCTTCTCCGGATTTCCAACCCGGATGAGCTAACCATTGGGCCCCACTGATACCTTTTCAGCGGGGTGCCACCCCAGCCAAACTGTCCACCAACTGTTGTCCTTTATTGCTAAAGTGAGCAATGTAAGCGCTAAAGAGTGGTGTTTCATTGTTGCCGAAGCTCCCACCTACACTACACATTAGCACTCACATCACAGCAGCAGGCTACAGTAAAGTTTCACGGGGTCTTCGCTTCCCACTGGAAATCGCTGGCCTTTGCACCAGCAAAGTGTGTTCGGAGGACTCCAACCAGGGACAGTGGAGATCTCGTTACGCCATTCATGCACGCCGCCATTCAAACGGCAAGGTATTTCGCTACCTTAAGAGAGTTATAGTTACCCCCGCCGTTTACCCGCTCTTCACTCCCTTGGAAAGAAGCTTAAAGTACGGGCACTGGGCAGACGTCACCTCCTGTACACATCCTTACGGACTAGCAAGAAGTTACGTTTTTGTTAAACAGTCGGACCTCCCTTGTCACTGCGCCCTGCAATCGCATGATTATAGTCTGATGACTTTCACACTATTGCAGGGACCCCTTCTGCCGAAGGCACGGGGCTAATTTGCCGAATTCCCTTGATTGGATTACACCTTCACGCCTTAGGCTACTAACCCAGGGGCACCTGTGTTGGTTCTGGGTATGGTTTTTTATGATTTTTGTTACCTCCATTTTCAGGGGTTCGAGGCATTGACTGAATAGACCATACGGCCTACTGTTCTAAGCTTTTTTCTGATTCTCACCATTACAGTACTCCTCAGAAATATGCTTATTAACAAAGCCTATAGACTTTGTCAATCTAGCCCCAAACGTCTGAAGGTAACCTTGCGTTGCCGCACATACATAAAAAGTACCGGAATATTAACCGGTTTCCCTTTCCCGCAAGATCCAGTTAGGATCGAGGTTAGGACCAACTAACCCTTGGCTGAACTGCATTGCCAAGGAACCCTTGCCCTTTCGGCGACACCGATTCTCACGGTGCTTTGCTCCTACTACCGCCAGGATTCTCATTTCTGTATGGTCCCTATCTTCTTTCGAAAATAGTTCTGCCCAAACAGAACGCCAGCCTATCACTTGCTTGTGGCAAGTCTATGGTATCGGTAATCAGTTTAGCCCCGTCCATCTTCAGGGCATATGACCTCGAAAAGTAAGCTGTTACGCACTTTTTAAAGGGTGGCTGCTTCTAAGCCAACCTCCTTCCTGTCTTAGGCCATACACACCTTTTACCCTTTCACACTTAACTGATATTTTGGGACCTTAACCATAGTCTGGGTTGTTCCCCTCTCGGATTCCAAGCTTACCCCGAGGAATCCCGTCTCCAGGCTTCTACGACACTTTACCATTCGGAGTTGGACAAAGAACCGACGAGTTTCCCCGCCTAAATTCTTAATCCGTGTCTCTACCAGTAAAGTCGTCTTAGCCCAGGCTTGACTGCGGCCAAATTCGGCTGGAACCAGCTATCGCCGCTCTCGATTGGCTTTTCACCCCTAGCCCAAGGTCAGAAGAACGCTTGTCCACAGAACCTCTGCAGGCCTCCACCAGATTTTACTCTGGCTTCACCTTGCCCTGGGTTAGATCGAGCGGCTTCGGGTCAGACACCAGTGACTAAAGGCGCTTATCACACCTTGTTTCTCGCTTGCGCTGCAAACGATTGGTTTCCCTTTGGGTGCCTTTCAACGAAAGTTACCCTCGCCACTGACATCAACTCCCTGGCGCGTTATTCAAAACGCAAGGTGCAACTCCAAAGAGCAGCACCACACTATACCTGTTAGGTTTCAGGTTCTTTTAACTCCCGGTTGGGGGTTCTTTTCAACGTTCCCTCACGGTACTCTTTCGCTATCGGACTTGGGGAGTATTTACGATTGGAAGTTCATGCCTCCCAGATTCCTGCCAAATATCCAATTGACAGTACTCAGGATTGTGTTCAAACCGACTTTTTTTCTCTTACGGGGCTATCACCCTATTTTGCGTGCCGTTCCAGGCAACTTCAGATAAAAAAGTGACGGTTTTTTGTGAACGTCCTGCAACACCACATCTCCTCTACTTTTCAGCATCGGATTCGGTTTGTCGTACGCCGTTTTCGGTCGCTCTTACTCACGGCATCCCTTTTGGTTTCTTTTCCTGCGGGTACTAAGACGTTTCAATTCCCCGCGTTCCCTTTCCTTACGGAATATTAGAAGGAAGTCCTATTCAGGGATCCTTGGTTCAAAGGTCACATACACCTCGCCAAGGCTTAGTGCAGTTAGTCACACCCTTCGTCGGCTCCCAAGCCAAGTCTTCCACCTAACAGGGTAGGAGCTTTGCACCTACTTTCTCCTTTGCATGGCCTTCATCAATAGGAATATCGCATGATATGTCCTATTTAGGACCTTCTTAGCATGATATATGCCTATATCACGCCGCACCGTTGTGATGGAAGTAATAATGCTTTAAGCAATGCTTATTGCAAAGCATTTATTACCATTCCAACTTTTGGATAACCATATAGTGGACCCGTCGGGACTTGAACCCGAAGCCTCCGCCTTGCAAGGGCGGCGCTCTACCAATTGAGCTACAGGCCCATCATTTAGATGCTCTTAGATTGTTGAAATCCTTCTACTTCATCACGATTTTTCTTGCTTGATGAAAACAACATAATCCCTATAAGAGGTTTACATTCTCAATTTTGTTTCTTTCATAAAAGGAAAAAGGTGATGAAGGCAGCTGCCTATTTAGTAGGACTAACCTTTGTTACGCCATTTTTTTATTAAAGAAAAAAAGGAGGTGATCCATCCGCAGGTTCCCCTACGGATACCTTGTGACGACTTAACCCATCTCACAAAGCTTAGGTTCGAAATAACCCAACGGTTAAGCCTCACCTAAACTCTGCTCGAGTGGTTTGACGGGCGGTGTGTGCAAGGAGCAGGGACATATTCACCGGACTGTGATGAGATCCGATTACTAGGGATTCCATCGTCATGAGGCTGAGTTCCAAGCCTCAATCTGGACTAAGATAGGGTTTAGAGGATTGGCTTCCCCTTTCGGGGTTGCATCCCATTGTCCCTACCATTGTTGCGCGCGTGTAGCCCAGAGGATTCGGAGCATACAGACCTACCGTTGCCTGCACCTTCCTCCTGGTTTCCCAGGCAGTCCCTCTAACGTACTCGGTCCCGAAGGCCGTTAGCAATTAGAGATGCAGGTCTCGCTCGTTACCTGACTTAACAGGACACCTCACGGCACGAGCTGACGGCGGCCATGCACTACCTCTCGGCTCGTTAGGTAAGCCCTTCAGACTGACCTTCATCCTGCCGTCGCCCCTGGTGAGATTCTCCGCGTTGAATTGA
>JAWAQC010000009.1:0-11465 GCA_038894115.1 Candidatus Woesearchaeota archaeon
TCGGCTTGATAAAAAAGTCCATCCTCATGAAATTTATGAGGAGCTTACGCAAATTGGACATGACCACGAGCTTGTTGAAGCATCGCTGCATCATGTCCAAAAAAAACGCAAGCATAAGCACTATACAATTACTGCATTTGTAGTCGTTGGGTTGCTAGCATTTCTTCTTGCTATTAGTAATTTGTTTGTTACTGAGCAACAAACAATGCTTTCTGGACCACAACCTGTTCCAATTGAAACAATTACCAGCAATGAGCCAGGGGTTGGTGTTTATCACGCTGCACTTGAACAAAGCCTTTTTGGATTGATTAATGCATACTATGAAGGAGAACACCTTGTCTTTGCCCAAAATGGCATTGTAGTGTATCCAAAGTTAATAAATGCAAAAGCCTTAAATATTATTTATGACCAAGAACAAGGATGTGTCCAGCCAGGAAGTTTGCAGGTGTATGATAATACGCAATTACTTGGTGAAGTCAAAGCAAGTGTTCAAGGCAGTGCACGCATTGTGCTCAACAAGCCAATCAGTGCCCTTAAACTTACCTATACTCCTACCTGCGCAAAAGGCAGGTTTGTTGTAAAACGCTTATCCTTGGAATCCTGAGGTGAATCATAATGAAACCGATTGCCACACTTGGACTTTTCTTGCTGCTGCTTGCAGGGATTGTGTATGCAAATGTTAATCCCTTGGCATTATCACAAGGTGGCCACGAAACCCTGTATACCAACACCATCAGCCCCTGGACGATGAATAATCGTGTTGTTGTTACTGCACCACTAGAAACAACTATATTTTATACAGATAATATAATACGTAAATCTCCTGGTGACCCACTCATTACTTTTAATGGACACCTAAATCTCCAAGATGGGAACTCGGCAGGGGTTATTTATTTTGGGGCTGGAAGTGGTGGCTTAAAAAATTTATACATTAGGTCTGGATCACCAAGTAATTATGCTGATAGAATATTTGTTAGTGGAGAGACGGGTAATGTGGGCATTGGAACAACAAACCCTACGCAAAAATTAGATGTTAACGGTAATGCGAGGATTACAGGTAATCTTCAGGTTAACACATTAAGTTCGTTCTCTACCATATCTATAGGTCAAACTACAAATCTTCCTAATGCTGATGGAATGCTACGTATAAATCCTAATACTAAAAAATTAGAAATTTCAGCGTATGACCCAAATGAAGACAAGTATGCATGGGTACCTGTTGGGAATGATAAATGGTCTTCAAATAATAACAATATTTTTTACAATGATGGAAATGTTGGGATTGGGACAACAAACCCTACGCAAAAATTAGATGTTGTTGGGAATGTAAAAGCTAACGCGTTCTGTCTTGGACAAAATTGTATAACTACTTGGCCAGTTGGAGGCACTGGAACAAGCCCATGGACTCTATCAGGAAGCAATATTTTTTATACCTCTGGTAATGTGGGAATTGGGACGAATGTACCTTCTTATAAACTGGATATTTTTGGTAACGTTAGAATTAGTGGTGATATTATCATTGATTTGTCATCTACACAAACTCAACAAGTAAGTTATAAGGACTAAAAAAATGACATTAACGATGAATACTATTATTAAGTTTTTCATTATTTTTTGTATGGGTTTACTTTTTAGTCTTAATTTTGCTTCTGCTAACGAATGTAATTTAGTCAATGGTAACTCTTTTACTATAATAAACCAAGATAGAACACTAGCTAGAATCGACAGAGAGGGTAATTTTTATGTAAAAGGAAATGTATACACTTATTCTAATCCTATGAATATTGCTGGAAAAACAGTAAAATTTATAGGGGAAGATAATCAAGTGGTAGCAGCATTTGATAGTTTTGGAAATTTACATTTGCTTGGTACTTTTTTTAAAAATTACAACCAACAATTATTTCCTACCCAAGAAAATGAATTTTTTATTTATAGTGATGGTAATTACAAGCTTAAAATCGATAAGAATGGTAATCTATACACAAAAGGTTGCCAAAATATAAATGGGGTCCAAGAAAATCCTTGTGATGTAAGTGGTGTAGTAGAATTTATTGTTACAGAAAAAGGATGGTTCAAAAGTACACCCATAAATAAAATATACGTTAAACTGAACGTAACAGCCTTAGATAACGACCTTAATGATATCATCCTTAAAAGAAGAGAAAGACAACTTAATACAGCTACTTGGGGTAATTGGGTTCCCATCTCTTCATTGATCAATGATAATAATTGGAATCTTACATATAATGATGAAAATTTTACTTATACAAGATTAGATTATAAAAATACTTTTAACAATCCTTCTTTAATGTTTAATAAAGAGTATGAATATCAATTAGAAATTACTTATAATAACAATTTGCCTTCGTATTGTTCTGGAAGAATTACAAAGATTAATTGTCCAACAAATTGTTACAATTCTGGATACCAATGTGGAACTGTTACTATAGACCCAAGCGTAGCAAATGGATGTGGACCCGTTACTTGTGGAAATTGTCCAAGTAATACACCTCCTTATACATGTGATTCACAAAATTTATGCGTTTATACGTCTGGTGGAATAACATATATTCCATGTATTTATTGTGGTAGTACGGGAGGTGGAGGTATTTATGGATAGGGTGGTGGAAGTTGTTTTGTAGAAGGAACGCAAATATTATTATCTAATGGTACATTAAAACCAATAGAAGATATAAACAAAGGAGATAAACTCTTGACCTATACTGAAAAGATGCTGCAGAAAACAAATACATCTGTTGAAAATGTTTTTATTCATTATAATCCATCTGGTTGGGATATTGATATCGTTACTTTTTCATCAGGTAAAAAATTAGAGGTTACCTCAAATCATCCTATCTATATTTTAGGTAAAGGTTGGGTAGAAGTTAAACATATTCAAATTAATGATTCTGTTTTATTGGTTTTAAATCAAAACAATTCTATGCTATTTGTTGATAATGTTATAACTATTGATAGGAATGCTAAAAAAGTACCTGTTGTTTATAATTTTCAAACGACAGCTAGGACATATGTTGCAAATAATATTTTTGTACATAATAAAGTAATGGACCCTTGTGAACCTGACACTTGTATTCAACCCCCTGACCAAGGTGGGTTTTATAATATTTGGTGCCTTCTCTATGGTATCTGTTAGCCAACCCTAAACCTTTATAAACCAAAACTTATTTCTCTTTTTTTATGACAATGGATAAAGTAGCAAGCAAAAACGTTGCACCACTGCAGCTTCCTGAGCCTTTAAGCGTTGTTAAAGTAACCAAACAAAACATTGCGTATGAAGGAATCCTGCTTCCCTCATCAACTTCTTCATTGCTTCAGCTTAAACTGTCTTCTGGCTATAACATTAGCCTTGCAACACAAGGCTGCACAATAGAAGTCATTGCCCCGCCTGCAAAAAAAGCTCCTGCCTGCAAATATGCTCCTGCAAAAAAAGAGCAAATCCTGATTCTGCACACCGGAGGAACAATAGCCTCCCGTATTGACTATGATACCGGCGCTGTGGTAGCAGGCTATGAACCTGAAGATTTAATTAAGCGCTACCCTGCAATTAAGCCAATTAGCACCAGATTTTTAGCAAACATCCAGTCTGAAATGATCCGGTTTGCCCATTATAACCTTATGGCAAAAACGATTGCAGAAGAAATAAAAGCAGGGGTAAAAGCAATTATTCTTACCCATGGCACTGACACTATGCATTACACCTCAGCAGCATTAAGTTTTATGCTTGAGCATTTGCCAATTCCTGTTATTCTTGTCGGTGCCCAGCGCTCCTCGGATAGGCCAAGCACTGATGCAACAGAAAATATCACCTTTGCAGTACAGTTTGCAAGGGAAGCAATCAGCCTTGGAATTAGCGGAGTGTTTATTGTTATGCACTCCTCAATGAATGACGGCAGCTGTTATATCCTTTCCGGGCTCAATGCGAGAAAAATGCACACCTCAAGAAGAGATGCATTTTTGCCAATCAATACAACCCCGTTTGCAACCATCACGAAAGATGGAATTAAATTTTTTAAACCCTTCCCACCATTGCCAACCCAGCCTTTAACTATCAAACCTTTCAATGAGGAATTAAAAGTAGGGTTTATCAAAACCCACCCCCACATGCACAAAGAAGAATTGCTAGGCTTGCAAGGCTTTGATGGCATTATTCTTGAAGGCACAGGATTAGGCCATGCACCCATTGATGTGGTAGATGAGTATACTGCCCATAACCAGGAAATTGCAAATGCTATTAAAACCTTAATTGCATCAGGCACATGTATTGCAGTTGCTCCCCAAACGATTTATGGAAGGATCAACTTAAATGTGTATTCTCCACAACGGCGTTTGCGAGCACTTGGTGTTTTTGGCCATTTATGTGATATGAGCCCTGAAACAGCATTTATCAAGCTCTCCTGGCTATTAAGCAATTATCCAAAAGACCAGGTTCCCATGCTGTATGAACAAAACCTGCGCGGTGAAATCTCGGCGCATAGTTATCCAGGTGAATATCCTAATGGATGAACAATCCTATGCTGCACTGGGGCTTAAAGTAGGACTTGAAATCCACCAGCAGTTAGATACTGGAAAATTGTTTTGCAACTGCCCAAGCATTATCGTAGATGACAAAGAAAAACCTGACCTTGTGTTTTCTAGAAAACTGCTTGCTGTTGAAGGTGAAGGAGGCATAATTGACAACGCTGCTGCGCAAGAACAAAAAAAAGACAAAACCTATGTGTACCATTACTACCAAAAAGCATGTTGCCTTGTGGAGATGGATGAAGAGCCTCCCCATAAGATCAATCCCAAAGCACTGAACGTGGCACTACAACTTTCACTCATGCTTGAAGGAACCGTGATTGAACAAATTCCAATGATGCGAAAAACTGTGGTTGATGGCTCAAACACAACAGGGTTTCAGCGAACTGCATTAATTGCTCTTGGAGGAAAACTTAGGCTTGAGGGCTGGCAAAAGCCAATCACGATCCAAAGCATATGCCTTGAAGAAGATTCTGCAAAAATCATTGAACGCACACCCACCATTGACAGGTATAATTTATCACGATTAGGCATCCCACTTATTGAAATAGCCACAGGGCCTGACATTACCAGTCCAACCCAAGCAAAAGAAGTTGCCCAGGCATTAGGCATGCTACTACGCAGCACTAAAAAAGTCAAGCGCGGTATAGGCACAATTCGCCAGGACTTAAACATCTCTATTAAAAATGGAGAACGAGTTGAAATAAAAGGTGTGCAAGAGTTGCGCCTGATTCCAACCATTATCGAGTATGAAATCCAGCGCCAGCTCAATCTTGCATCCATCTATGAACAGCTTCGCAAAAAAAACATCACCTTTCCAACAACACTAACCGACGTAACCACGTGTTTTAGCCATACAGCATCGTCTGTGATAGCTAATATTCTTGCTTCAAAAGGTATTGTGCTTGGAATTTGCCTTCCCTGGCATAGGGGGCTGCTTGGCAAACAACTTCAGCCAGGCAGACGATACGGCACTGAGCTTGCTGATTATGCAAAAGTCCATGGGGTCAAAGGCCTTTTCCACAGCGACGAACTTCCTGGATACGGAATCACTGCAGAGGAAGTTGCAGCAGTGCGCAGCCAGCTTGCCTGTAATGAAGAGGATGCATTTGTGCTGATTGCTGGGCAAGAAGCTGTGGCAAGAAAAGCATTGCAAGCAGTGCTTGAGCGTGCAAGTACGCTGTGCCATGCAAAAGAAGTGCGCAATGCAAACATTGATGGGACAAGCAGCTATTTGCGGCCATTATCCTCCTCTGCAAGAATGTATCCTGAAACCGATATTGAACCAATTGTTCCTGTTCTTACTGGAATTGAATTGCCAGAGCGTATCGATGAAAAAATAGCGCGCTACCAGCAGCAATACGGCCTAAATGAGGAATTAGCAACCTTAATGGCAAAATCATCTTTTGATTTAGATGAACTTACCAGCATCTTTTCCAATCTTTCTCCACAATACCTTGCAACAGTGCTGCTGCTGTATCCTAAAGACCTAAAGCGAAGAGAACAAATAGAGATAGACCCTGAAATGATTATTGAGCATCTTTTGCCTTTCGTTGAGAGTGGTGTGGTTGTTCCTGACGCAATACGTGAAATGATGATAGCGTATGCAAAAGAAGGCAAGGTTGATCCAAGCCGGTATGCTGCACTTTCAAAAGAGCAGCTGACAACCATCGTAGAAGAAATAGTCAAGAAAAACCAGCAAGCACCCCTCAATGCATTAATTGGTATGGTAATGCAGCAGGTGCGGGGACGGGCTGAAGGCAAAGAAATTGCAAAAACCGTGCAGGAAGTGCTTGACAAAATAAAACCCTAATTAGGTAAGTTCTTTTAATTTTTTTAGATACAGCCCGGCAGTTTCATATGCTTCCTGCTTGACTGCAGAAGCAATATATTTCTCATACACCATTACAGGATGGATATCCAGCAAGAGAAGATCTTGTATTTTACTATCGATTTTTTTGATGCTTTCAGGGTAGGTAAAGAAAAGAAATTCATTGCCTGAATAATGGCTGAGCAATCCTAAGATATTTTTCATGAATGTAGTAGTATGATAGGCTTGGTCTTTTAGCTCAGCATGATGAGGATGAAGCAACAATGAATGCATTTTTTCTTCTAATCGCTGCTCAAAATACATATAGCTGCTTACTAAATATTGTTTCACAAGCACTTCTTCTTCATAGGTAAGTGGTCGCAGCTTGCTGATTTCAAGAAACAAGGTATAATGCTCACGGTAGTCCAAAAGTTCAAGGAGGCTAGGAGTGATTTGACCCTGGTTACAGGAAGCAAGCTGTTCAAGGATTTTATAAGGTGAAGAAGAGGGAAAGTTCTTTTGGTTTTTTTCCATACTACTCAACCTGCAATGATGGATCTAATCGTAGGGGTAAGACCTAGGGTATTTGGTAATGCTCCTGCTCTTCTTTGCGTTTTTAGGGAAGAGGAAGGGAAGTTTTGTTTTCTACATTATAAGAAAAAAAGAAAAACCAAGGGTTGGGTTAATTGCCACCATGCTTAAGGACAATGGTTTTATCAATTTTATCCTTATATTTGTACGTGGTGGTAATGGTAATTGGTTTTTCATAATCTCCTTTTTGCGTTTCATCCACAGTCATCGTGCAGCGAACACTGCCTTTTCCTGCAGGAACCCTCACAATCCCGCTTTTTCCATCACCGCCAGTAAGGCCTGAACATTGGGTATCGGCAAACCCTGTCTCGATTGATACAAACACTTTATCTTGGTTTTGGAAATTTTCTTCACAGTCAGAATTGGGGTCAAAATATTTTCCATTGTTTTTATGCACAATGTCAAACGTGAAAGAAATTTTGTTGCTGGAAACTGCAACCTCATTAAAATTTTCTATATGGATGGGTGCGCCCGAGTTGTAGGTTGTTTTTGGTGCTGTAACTGTGCAGACGCCTGCAGTATTGGTACGCATATCTTCCCTAATACATAAGCTTACTGTTGTAAGGGTTTTGTATTCATAGCAGGCTTCAGCAGAAATTAACACATTAATCAATGTCCCTGAAATTTGTCCCTGGTAATTAAGGTTTTCAAACGTGACATGGCTTTCAATGCCTGGCAATGTCCTGCCTGTGATATCTTTTTTAGCACCGGTTAAATCATCAACAGGGGATTTGACCAGGTCTTGGGCAGTTTTTCCATAATCTTGGGGATAGATTCCTTTGATTCGGATAACTGCTTTTTCTTTTGGAACAGTGTATTCACCAATATTTTTTATGATAACATCAATATCAAAAGGAAATCCACCACTGTCATAAATTTCATTAGGGGGTGCATCTGGAGAAAAGGCAAACTGCAATCCTGTTGTGCCGCCAAGATAAGGAGAACCTGATTGTTGCTGCTGACTTTGACAACCAGCCAGCAAAACCATAGCGACAACCATGAGTAACGCCATTGATGTGGGTAGTACTTTCATTAGTATTCACCTGTCTGTTTTGTTTTTTTTTAGTTTAGTTTTTTTTAGTTTATTATAGTTTATTTTCTTAGGAGTATCCTGATGGTGGGTGCAATGTTGTTTTTTGTTTTATTTAGGGGAGTATTTTTTTGTTTTATATAAGAGGTTTTTAGTAAGAGACAAAAGTGGTTTTATTGTGCCCGTATTTCAACCTGTTTTTTAATATACTGGCGATAGGCATATTCTGCTTCAACCCTGATAGAGGAAAGATAGGAGCTTGCTGCATCACTATCAATGTCAAGATTGCACACTAATCGGCCTTGGCCGTTTTGGTCAAGCCGCACCACACCATTCGTGCTGTCTAATTGTGGGCAGGTCAACCCTCTTGCACCGCTGCCAACTGGAGTTACCCGTACATAAAGCAAATTGAAGTCACTGGGGTAAAAATCTGTAGGGCAAAGCTGCTCCCATTGCATTAAATCAACAATATCACCACCACCTACATTTTTAAATTGGAAAACCAGCCGCACTCGTGAATCACCAATAGGATCAACTTTCACAGCATTGACAGCAACAGGTGCACCTTGTGTGCCAAGGCTCACATCCTTGGTAATGCAGGGTTTGTCTGCATTGGTTCGGTGGGGTTTTGGATCAAGACAGACGGTTGCAATTGCAGTTGTCTTGTATTCATAGCAAGCATAGGCAGTCAAAGTAAAAGGATAGGTAGTAATAGACCGATCAAGCTGAATGGGATTAGAGCTAAAAATAAGGTAGTCTTCTCCACCAATATTATTATATAACCCACGCTCCTGAATGGTTTGGCCTGACTTAGGAAACCGCTCTCCGGTTTTTCGTGGCAATTGGCCTCCAGTAATAATTTTTCTGTCATAGCCTTCAAGATACAAAATTCCAGCAAGAGGGGCTGTTCCTTTGTTTCTGACAATAATCCCTACTTGCAGCTTATCTCCGCTATAGATTTTTGGGCTTGGCATTCCATCCATAAACTGCATTTCAAGCCCTTGGGTTCCACTAAGATAATAATAATCACCTTCTTCTCCTTTTGGTCCTTTCGAACAGCCGCTAAGAGAGAATACAAAGAACACACTGATAAGTAATACACTTAAAGAAAGGATAAACCTACTGGTTTTCCCATTATCTACGATATTGTTTTTTTTGTTATGGGATGCCATCTGCTTGAGGGTACAAACAAACATTGATTGATAATCGGTAATGATAACTTAGGTAATAAAAAGCTTAATCAAAAGCTGGAATGGTAGTATTTATGGATAACCCATACTGTTACTACTTTTTTATTTTACCATTTAAAGAGCATTTTTTTTATAAATCTTTCTAAATTCATTTGATTTTAGTATTAGAGGTAGGAGGGTGTGATGATTTAAAAGGAAAATGGAGGTGGATGTGGTTGAATAACAAATCATATAACTCGTTATGGAACATATACTCTGTTATGGAATGATTATAATCCCAGTTTAGTGGTTTGGATTTATTGGTTAATCATGTTGGTTAATCAACATTTTCAACCCGTATTTTTTTTGCAATTTTTTGGCTTACCCCATATTTAAGCTTAAATTTAATATAAGTATCATAGGGAATATCATTATCGTATTCCTGTTTTGGAACACAGCGCATACTGGTGCCTTGGAATTCTTCACTGCTAATTGGACTAATTTTTAAGGGGTTAGGGGTGCATTCCATTTCAACAACTCCAAGCCAAGCTTCTTCAATGTAAATTTTGCCAAAATCGTCTTTTCCAACTGGCTGACCTGTGCAAATATCATAAATTCGTGCTGCATCAATAATATCTTCATCACTCACTTTTTTGATAAAAACAAGAAAACTAGGAACAAAAATGTCTGCACCATAGAGGTTTGTCTTTTTGCTAAAACGTGTTTCAATCTTAGAAACTGCAACTGGCGCTCCTGTTCCTGACGAAGTCAAGACCTTGCTAACGCAAGGCTTGGCAAATGAATCATCATGACTATAGGCATCAATGCAAATAGGGCTACTGTAATACGTAACATATTCATAGCAAAGTTGGGCAATAAGATTGATGTCCTTAATGACTGTAAAATCTTTGATGATCCCAGAACGAGCAGTAAGGTGGACCAGTTTTTTACCTCCTTTATCACTATAAAGGTTTTTCCCAAAAAGCTCACTTACATCAAAATCATCATAAGGAAGGCTATCCTCAACTTTAACAATGTCGTTTTCGCTAATAATGGTCAGCACTGCGCTGCCTGTACCAACATCGTGGGCACCTTTATTTTCAATACTAATGCCTATGGGAAAACGCTCATTTTCATAAATTTGGTCTGGGGGCATTTGTTTCATAAAACTCATCACTAAACCTTTAGTGCCTTGGTAGGGATTAACTTCCCTAATCGTAGAACTGCTACAGCCTGTACTGGCAAGCAAAAGTACACTGCCTATCAAGACAAAAAAAAGAGCGTTGAAAAGAGTATTTCTTATAGTGTGTGCTGCCATGGTTAGTTAAGGGAGTGGTTCTTTAGCAATCTGGACCATTGCACGTTTAGACATTTGGTAATCATAAACAATTTCTGCCCTAAAAAATTTTACAGCCAAAGGACTGTCGCGCAGTAAATCCTGCTTATCCTGAATATTAACTTTACAGTTTAAGGTCAAAAACTGGTCGATATCTTTTAATTTTCGTTCGGTGAGTTTTTTCTCATCTTTAATAAGGGTATAGCGCATATATTGTTCTCCAAGCACTTCGTCAACTTCAATTTCTCCCTTGTACATGCTAAAATCACAACTGGTTTGGTCAAATGCAAGCGAGACAGGCATTTTGATTTTTATGTCCTTGAGTTCCTTAATAATTCCATCGCTTGGGTGTCTATTGTCAATTGTTAACCCATATAAGGTTGCAAACTGACCATTGTCTCGCACGCGCAAAGGAAATTCTTCATTGGTGCCAATGCCTAGTTTTACAGGCCCATTAGTAAAGGTTGAAATTGGCCTTCGCTCAGTAATCTTGTATTCAGCAAGCGGGTCTTTATTTTGCATAAGATAGGATTTAATATGGCTATCTTCCATAAAATAGGTGCGAAGATAGGATTTGGTTGAAAACTCATAAAGAACATAGAGGGTAATATATTTATACCCTTCACCTAATTCTTGGGCTGAAAATTCACAATCAACAAATTCATCCCCATATCGGTCAATTTGTATTAATTTCGGCTCAGTTGCAATTGTTTTCTTTTCAGTTTTGTATTCGCACCAGGTTTTCAGTTCAAGGGTTGTATCAGTGTCATCAAATTCAAGCGCTTTTGCTTGGATTCGTGCCCATAAGGTTACTGTTTCATCAGTGAAAAATTTCTGGCCTTGTGGCCTACATTCTTCAATACCTACCCCAAGCTGTAAATTATCCCTGCTTTTTTCATCAACTTTTCCTTCATAATACCCTCCAGTGCCTACTGCTATTTGCCTACTTAACCATTTATCCCAAGTATTGACAATTTCTTTTGGAGTAAA
>JAWAQC010000010.1:0-8998 GCA_038894115.1 Candidatus Woesearchaeota archaeon
GACAAAAACAAAATGAAAAAAAAATAACAAAAACTATAAAAAACCGTCCACCACTCCATTTCAGCGAAGCATGATAAGAATTAACACTGAAGAAGGAGTGGGCTTATGGTTTCTTGTTGAGCTTTCCGAAGATGAACTGCCCAGATTCAGAGAATTGCTACGACTCCTTGGAATATTAGGAATTGGCGGGGTTCGAACTGTGGGCTATGGCCATTTCGAATTAGATGAAGGTAAAGACATTGAACCGTTCTCATCCACATTAATTACCCCTGTTAATATCGCAAATCACTCATTACTCTGCCTTAAAGAACAACACTCCTCAGGGTTAATGCCTAATTCTTTTCTAACACTTAGTCTATATCACCCCACTAAAAAAGAATTCAACCCGGAAATATTCGACCACCACGCATCCTATGAATGTGCTGTCCGTAGTGGATGGCTTTGCGGTTTAGCAGGTAGCACAATGCATAAGAAAGCGGTCCGTATGTGTCTCGAAGGTAGTTCTTTTCCAATTCACATCAACGGCAATCCTGACTCGAACCCAATTCCCTTTGGAGATGTAGTCGACATAAGGGATCCGGAGAAAAGCACTTCCCATCCTGTATGGCGCTCAGGACTCGCCATAGGCATCGCTTTCCATAATAAATTTATAAAAAGTTAGGAGAATAGAAATGAGTGCTAAACAAAAGGCGATGATAATTGCAATCGTAAAAAAATTAATATTACGCTCTTTTTGAGATACTGTTTCTTTCATAATTTTTGGGACAAAATATTTTCCAAGCAAAAAAACAAGGAAGCCAAAAATTGCTATTTGCAAGGTTCGTATCCCAATGATAGAAAGCAAGGATTCACTTTGCCCAGAGTTTGAGGGCAAAAATGCGACCAGACCACTAAGCAGCAAAATGCCTAAAAGAGAATCAATTAATCCTGCTTCAATAATGGTTTCTCCTGTCAGTGATTTAATGATTTTTAGCTCCTGAAGAATTTCAATGAGCACGACCTCAGCAGTTACAGAAATGCATAACCCAACAACATACGCAACGACAAAGAGAGATTCACCAGAAAAAGAGGCAGAGGAAAGAAATCCTACATGATAGGCAAGCAGCGTTCCAAAAAACCCAAGCAAAAAAGGAATCATTGAACCAAACACCGCAATATAAATAGAACGCCGTGAACTTTTTACAAAATGACGAAAATCAATCTTGAGGCCCACAAAAAACATAAGAAAAATAATTGCTATGTCTTTCACAAACGTAATAATCGTTAGCACCGAAGGAGTAATAAAGAGCTTCTCTAAGAACCCTAAACCAAAAAAGGTTCCAATCAGAAGGGGAGCAACTAATTTAGGAAGATTGGCCTTACTAAAGACCAACGAAAAAACATAGGAAAGGAAAATCACTAAAAAAAGAGTAATAAAATCTTCCATTAGACAAACGGCACCTCGGTTTTGGATTTCATGCCATAGATAAAGAGTGTATTCCAAAGAACACCTTTTCTACGCTCAATGCGGACAGTAAACCCCGCCTCTTTAAATCGGCGAAGAATTGCTTGGTCATCGTTGAGCCATTCAATATTGGGGAGAATTTTAAAAAAATCAGTGAATTCAACAAAACAAATTCTGCCTTGGTCTGGCAAAATAGCCGCCATATCCTTAAGAATCTGGTCAATATTTTGAATATAACCAAACGAACCAACACTGACAACCACATCAGCATAGGGAATAGTTGGATGAATGCGCTCATAATGCCGTTCATCATGAAGCGTATGAATCGTAACGGGGCTTCTTGAACGATTTTTATGGTGCAATAATTTTTTTTGCGTAAGCAAGATATGGTTTTTGGAGATATCGGTAGCATACACGACCCCATAATCGCCTACAGCTGCAGCTAAATCAACAGTCAACGTGCCTACACTGCAACCATATTCTACCACGGTCTTATTTTTTACATCACCAATCAGGTTAAGAATACGCTGGCGAATGTCATACGAAAGAACAAAACGTTCAGTAAGATTGGTAAGATAAGCAAAGAAATCGTTTAAAGAAGTAACCATTTTTGTGTCATAGTATACTTCTATGAGCAAATACAAGGGAATTCCAAAACCAATCAGCGAAAGAATCAGCATAAAAAGATTAAGAGCACCGGGTTCATGGGTAACCCATAGATAAATCAAAATACCATAAAACAGCGTAAGCAGAGCAATCCCGATTTTTGGAAACGGAGTAACATAATATCGCTGTTTATTGGGCATGGTTTTTCGAAGGACAAGCAAACTATACGCAACAAAAACATACATAATTAATTGCAAAGGCAATAACATGCGCAGTAAAATCATATACGCGCCAGAAGTAAAGGTTGCAAAAACAATCAGCCCTACAATGACAAATGTCTGGAAAAGAATAGCATTATAGGGGGTTTTATTTTTTGGATGAACTTTACCCACCTGGCTTAAAAAAAGTTTGTCCTGTGCCATTGCCAACAATAGCCGTGGAGCTGAAACAATCCATCCTGCAACAGACCCTGTAATAGCAAGATACACAATAATTGCAAAAATAGACTTTCCTACCTCTCCATAAAAAATACCCGCAAGATCACTAAGAGGGGCTGTAGAAATAACAAAAGAAGACAACGGCATTGAACTAAGAGAAACTAAAACAAAAACAAAGGAAATAATACTAATTAACACCATGGAAACAATGAGGGCTTTTGGCATTACCCGCTCGCCATCTTTAGTTTCACCTGCCAAAAAAGTTGCGGTTTCAATCCCAAAAAAGGTTTCTGAAATAAGAAAAACCGTAAGCAGCAGGGCAACTGCACCTACTCCTTCTGGAAAAAACGGCTCAAGATTCGCAAGTGAAAATGAAAAACTACCCGGAACAATCAAGAGCAAAAGGCTTGACAGCGTAATAATCCCAAAGGCAACAAGCATCGTTGCGCTCATATCCATACCTTTGTATGCAATATAATTAAAGACCAGCACAAAAAAGATTGCAACAAACATGTTAAAAACAGCAGTTGACATTGACAACCCAAAAACTGTGAGGGTTCCTGAATAGGGAACAAGGTATGTAACAGCACCAATCACCAGCATCGCAATGGTGATATTACCTGCTAAAATAGCAATCCAACCCACTAAGAAAGAAAATCCCCTGCCATACGCCTGCTTACAGAATTCATAAATCCCTCCAGCATGGGGAAACATGCTTGTAAGTTCTGCAAAAATCATCGCTAAGTAAATGGATGTGATAGAAAGAATAATCCAGGCAATTAATGATGCAGGACCTGAAACTTTTGCCCCAACAGCTGGTAAAAAGAAAATGCCCGTCCCCAAAATAGAATTAATGGTAATAATCAAAATCACAGGGTAACTTAAAGTTCGCTCAAGTTGAGGCTGTTGGTTTTCTTGGTCCATTATGCTTTTTAAAGAACAACTGGTATAAAAAGCATCATTACCCCTAAAAAAAAGTAACACCGAACTAAAAACCAAAAAACAGGAATCATGACTCCAAGAAAAAATGCAGAACCGTGAATGGAAAAATATATTAAGGCTAAGCATGTAAAAAATCCTATGGCTACGATACTCATTACTGGTGGAACAAGACGGCTAGGAAGAGCATTAGCATTGTATTATGCTGAACAAGGAGAGACTGTACTTGTAGTCTATAAAGATGATAAAAAAGCGATGCGTGAGATGCAAAAACTTGCGCTCATCATTGGAAAAAAAATTCATGCATTCCAAACTGACCTTACCAAAGAAAACCTAGTAAAAAAACTGTTTAGCAAAATAAAACAACAGTATGGTGAATTGGATTTACTCATCAACACAGTAGGAATGTTTTGCGAACAGCCTGCACTTGAATTGGACAAAAAAACCTTTCTTGAGGTCTTTGAAAGCAATGTTATTACTGCATTTTTATGCAGTAAATATGCATTCCCTCTTTTAAAAGGGCGTAAAGGCAGTATTATTAACATAGGGTATCATGATGTTGAAAAAGCAAAACCCTATCCAAACATTTTGCCGTATGCTATTGCAAAGCAAGGAGTGGTCCTCGTAACCAAAACCTTAGCAAAAGAAGGCTTTGCTGACAAGATACGAGTAAATATGATTTCACCGGGCATTATGTTTAATAATATCAGCAAACGCCATATTACCAGAAAAGAGATTCCACTTGGAAGAAAAGGAGATTTTGAAGATATCATCCAAGCAGTAGATTTTCTTATTCATGATAAGTATATTACGGGCCAAAATATTATTGTTGATGGGGGCTTTAGCTTATGAAACGCGCATGGATAGCAATCCTTGCTCCACTTCCAGCAAAAGAAGAGATGGTGCAAGGAATTAGAGAACTTCAAAAAAGACTCCTTGTTGAAACCATCTCATCAGTGTATGAAGCAACCATTATCAGCCATGGAATTAAAGAACGAATCTTTAGTGTTGTACTTGCTGTAAAAACTGATGTAGAACCCCATGCACTGTATGAGCTTCTTTACCAGTATAAAAAAAAGATGCAACATTATCACAAACAAAAATACCCTATCCAGGAAGCAGGCCAAAAGACCCAGAACAAATCAAGTGGTAATTCTCCCAACAGCGTGTCCATACAAGTAAAAACGCAGATTAGTATTGAACTGCTATATTATGAGCACGCAATGATTGCACAAGAAGGCTTGCATGTACCTTTCTTGCACCTAGAAACGTTTGATTATTTACTCTACCCCTTAGTAGAAATAGCACCTGACTTAGTGCATCCATATACTGGTAAACCCTATCGAACATACTGCAACAAAACAGAAATAGCAAAAACAGAAGAGGGTACCCAAAGAGAACTAAAAAGTATTGTTAGGACGTATGCGTTTTCTGCTTTTCAAGAAATTCCCTAATACGCGCATTTCCTTTTGGTTTTGCAGCAGGGCCAAGCCCATAGTAAATTTTTTGGGCATGCGAACCCCAGCTATACTCACCTTGCTCATCAACAACCGCAAGAACAACAAATTCCTGCAGCAAAAGGCCTTTTTTAAGGTTATAATAAATAACCCGCATCGTTACTTGTGAAAATAATTCATTATACAGTTTTGCTAAGTCATACCCTGTCGCCTTCTTTTTGTAATACAACAGTTCAATAAGGTTACTACGAACTAAAGAGTAAGTTGGTCTTCCTTTTTGCGATGCCATGGGTAAATCAAACGGTAATAATATTGGAATCAATAAACAGGGAATACCTACGAAATGGGTTTAATAACATCAAGGTACCAAACAAATAAATTTTTAATCAAATAAATAACCAAGGGATAAGAGCATGAATGTGGATAAAACGATAGCAAACGAAAAGATGCAGTTATGATAGTGTTATGGATTGCATATCTCGTGCAGCAATGGTTTGACAACCAGTATATTTTTGGATTGTTCTCATTTCAAAAAGAATGTCATGCTGCAAGGTTTTAATACCAAACCCAGTGATGATCGCTACTTTTGGCCTGATGGTTTCAATAATACTAATTGCATCATCCCTTGTTAATCCTTGGTTGGTTGGTTCAAAACTTGGAACTGATAAAACAAGATAATGCGCGCCTTGGTAAGCTTCAAGAAGTGTTTTATGGAAAAAGGTATCCCCTGAATAAACAAGAATGCCTTGTGCAGTTGTAATCCGAAATCCAATTCCAGTATTACCAAAAGTAGGCAATGCTTTAATATGAATACCGCTAACTTCTAGTTCAGTAACACCTTCATAAGGTGCTAAAAATACTGTTTTTTCAAGTGGATTAGGTGTAGGGACTGCAACAGAGGGAGCAGCAATAAGCATTCCGCGCTTGTCAAATCCATCATAGGTCATTGCAGCAATCATTGCCTGCATATCACCGCTTCGCAACACATGGGGATGAGAAATCAACAATGCCAGCACTGCCCTAGGATTATAGCCTGCGCGGCGAAGGTTACACAATGCACCGGGTCCTGGGTCAAGATGAAACAAGGTATCGGCATGCTGAAACAGGATTCCTCCTGTAGAAAATGATTGCTTGGCCATGACAAAAATGTCGCCGCCTGTTCCTAAAAACGTAAGTTTTGTTTGCATATGCCTGACCCCCAAGCAACAATCAATAAAGGATGAACAAAATAAGATACCGCTTTGTACCTTCCCATTAACAATATAAAACTTAACAAACCTATGACTTGCAACATAAAATGCAACATAAAATTACGACAATGAAAACAACAATGAAACGATAAGCACGCTTATAAAAAAAGCGGCAAGTAAATAACAAAAATAATAAACTAAACCACTACAATTTTTAAAGGAATGCTTTGTAAAGTTTTAAAGGATAAACAAAAGGGAATAATCCAAGGAAAACAGATAAAAAACAGATAAGCAAGATAATGGAGAGGGAAAAGCATTCTAAATGCTTAAAAACACCTATCTCCCTAAAATTGCTCAATAAAATCTCTTTAAATCTCTTCACAAGAGAATGATAATGATAAAGATAACAGGATATTTAAATATTTCGCACAAAAAACAGTATAAAAAACTGTACAAAAAAACATCATAAAAAACAATAAAGAAACACAAAGAAAAAAGAGAAGATATAAATAGTATGATAATCGTAAGGAATGTGCATAAAAAAGAACGTGTTTGAAATCCCATGGAATACGGCAAACCAAAAGTTCAAGAAAAAATTATACCAGTCAGCGGTCCTAAAGTAGAGTATGAATTTACCTGTCCACGCTGTGGTTCGCATATTGCCACCCAACATGTCGGCCAGGTCTCAAAATTTAGCGGGACAGCAATTGGCTATTCACGAATAAAAATCTGCCGCGTCTGTGGATTTTCAAAAGATTACACGTTTTAAGCAACAAGGTAAACAACAAAGGTTATGAGCAACGAAAAGAGAATCAAAAAGAGGTTAAAAACCCTAAAAGAGGTGAACAATGGCAAATCCTTATAGCCTAAGCATTGCTCAAGTAAAAAACAAGCGTGTTCTTGTCCGAGTAGACTATAATGTTCCCATAACCCCTGACGGAAAGATTAGTGACATGACCAGAATTGTAAAAACCTTGCCTACAATCAAGTACCTTCTTCAACAACAAGCAAAGGTAACTCTCTGTGCGCATTTGGGAAGGCCAAAAGGAAAAGACCTAAGCCAAAGCTTGCAGCCAATTGCCCAAGCATTGCGTAACCTTGGATACCAGGTAGTTTTTGTTCCTGATTGTATCGGCAAGCTTGTTGAAGAATCCCTGGAACGCCAGCAGGACAATGAAGTCATCATGCTTGAAAATCTACGCTTTTATGATGGGGAAGAAAAGAATGACCCTCAGTTTGCTCAGCAACTGATAGCACCATTTGACCTTTTTGTTAATGATGGGTTTGGAGTATGCCATCGTGATGCCGCATCAGTAAGCGGGGTTGTTGCCTATAAACCCTCATATTTTGGCTTTTTATTAGAACAAGAAATAGAAAAATTATCGAGTGTCCTGAATCCACAAAAACCAGCAATGGTAGTATTAGGGGGAGCAAAAATATCCACCAAACTGCAGCTTATCAAACAGCTCTTGCCTAAAGTTGATGGGGTGCTCCTTGGTGGAGCAATGATTTTTACGTTTTACAAAGCAATGGGGCTCAATGTTGGAAAATCGCCTGTTGAAGAAGCAATGCTTGGAGAAGCCAAAGCATTGCTGAGCAATCCGAAGCTTTATCTGCCTGTTGACATTGTTGTTGCAAAGGAAAAAACACAACAAGCACCAACAAGCATTGTACAGCCAGACCAAATACAAAATGATGAGTATGGGCTTGATCTTGGGCCCAAAACGATTGCGCTGTATCGCACCCTGCTTAGCCCAGCAAAAACAATTTTTTGGAATGGTCCTTTAGGGCTCTTTGAAATTCCGCAATTTGCAACAGGAACGATGGCGATTGCACAGTATCTTGCAACACTGCAGGCAAATGTTGTTGTTGGAGGGGGAGAAAGCGTTGCCGCAATCACCCAAGCTGGGCTTGAAGAGCGATTTTACCATGTCTCAACAGGCGGTGGAGCAAGCCTTGAATTTTTGGAAGGCAAAGCATTGCCTGGCATTGCAGCCATTCTAAAACAAGGATAAAAAAGACATCAAAAAGAAAAAGAAGAAAAAAGAGAAAAAAGTGTGCAAAAAGATTTTGTTGTTTTTCAGCACAACAGCAAGTTTATAAAGAAAAATGAGTACACCTGCATCCATTCCAGCATCCATCATGCTAAAAAACATTCAGCAACATCACAACAAAGAAAACAACAAGAAAAAAACAGGTGCATTACAGATGACCAGCTCACCATTTTCAGTAGCATTGCATCAAAACAAGGAACAAGAGAGCAGTAAGCCTCAGCCCCACCAACATCAGCAAAACATTGATGAAACCACGATCTATGACTTTATCATTATTGGTGGAGGAGCATCAGGATATAGTGCTGCAATTTACGCTGCACGATATGGCATGAAAACCCTTGTCATCACCAAAGAGCGTGGAGGGCTAATTACCACAACGCACCTGGTTGAAAATTGGCCCGGATTTGCAAAAATTTCAGGGCAAGAGCTTATGGATAAAATTGAAGCGCACGTCAAAGAATACCCAGTAACGATTGTTGATGATTATGTTACCACAGCAGAAAAAAAAGGGCTTGTCTTTCTCCTTACTACAGAATCAGGAAAACAATACCAAGGATATGCGCTGTTGCTTGCTACAGGAACAAAACGCAGAATTTTAAACGTTCCTGGAGAAAAAGAATACTATGGGAAAGGGGTTTCCTACTGCGCGACCTGTGATGGACCATTATTTCGAAACAAACGAGTAGGGGTTGTTGGTGGCAGCGATTCTGCTGCTAAAGAAGCACTCTTTTTATCAGAGCATGCAAAAGAAGTGTATATTATCTATCGCAGACAGGAAATTCGTGCAGAACCCATCAACAAAGAGCGGGTGTATAGCAATCCTAAAATCACGATTATTCCCAATACCAATGTGGTAGAAATTTGTGGCGAT
>JAWAQC010000010.1:9008-11207 GCA_038894115.1 Candidatus Woesearchaeota archaeon
ATGACCCATGTCATCTTTGATGTTCCTTACCAAGGCAAAAAAGAATTTGCCCTTGACGGACTATTTATTGAGATCGGGCATCTTCCCCAAAACGAGCTTGCCTTGCAATTAGGAGTTGCTGTAGATGCAAAAGGAGAAATTATTGTTGATAAATATTCACAAACATCAGTTCCAGGGGTGTATGCTGCAGGAGACATTACCGATCTTGCATTCAAGCAGGCAATTACCGGAGCTGCCCAAGGAACGATAGCAACGTATGTTGCCTATGACTATCTGCAAAGTATTAAAACGCAAGCGCATAAAGAAGAAAAAGGGAACAATAAAAAAACCTAACAACCCCAAACCAAAAAAACAGAAGGCTTTCTAAGAAAAAAGTAGGGGCTTGCAATCCTGACAAGAACATTAAGAACCTTCTTTTGTCTGCTCCTGAAGTGAGCGAAGGTTGTCCAACAGTGCATGCAATTGTGGAGCATAATTGCTTGTTGCGTAGGCTTGCTGTAAGTCATTACCCAAAGTAAGCGTATCCTTAAGGCATGAGGTTAAATCAAATTCTTTTGGATAAATAATATTGTTTTTTAAATGGGTACGACGTTGCTCTTCATTTAAATATAAAATGCCAATATGATAAATAAAATTCAGTTCTTTACTTTTTTTTAGGAGTATTAATTTCTTTTCTGCATCTGGTGTTGCCCTAGACAAATCAGTGGAAGATGAAGGAGGATAAAAAAAATCATATTCTACCTCTGGATAATGGATAAATTGATGAACACCCTTCACAATAGAATCTGCAGTAGTGGTAAGAACACTGCCGACATGGTTTTTGGTTATATCAAGGCTTTTAGTCGAATCAAAATGATGCAAATAATTCCCTACATAATTTGCAAGACTATCAACATACTTTGAATCGTAGGAAAGAAGATTATTAATAACTTCTTGATAAAGCCCAAGCAATACTGAAGAAACGGCTTTGCGCATTTCTTCATTAAAAAGAAGTTGATGTAACTGCTCCTCTAATGACTGGTTGGGTTGATTGGTAGACGCACCAGGAGTAGAGGAAAAACGTAACATACCATCAAGATTATTTGTCATTACTGTAAGGTAGTTTAATCTATATATAAACGTTTCGGTTTGAAGAATAAAAAAGAGCATGAAAAGCCAAGAGCAGAATCAAAAACACCAAGAGAACACATTCTGGGTAAAAGAAGGGTTTATAAGCTAAAAAAAATCCCAAGGAAGAATGAGCCTACCAACAACAGAAAAAAAATATTTTCCAGCAAGAGTAATCAAAACATGGAAACTTACTCCTTCTGTACATCGGCTTCGCCTTGCGTTGCCTTTTCAAAAGGCAGTAGCACAAACGACAGCCGCGCTGGAGCAACAGGAGCATCCCTTTAGCTTTCAGGCAGGCCACTTTGTCATGGCAAAATTTCCAGATAGCCCTACAGAACGGGCATACTCGATTAGTTCATCGCCTTATGAGCAAGGATTTCTTGAACTTACTGTTGAACGAGCAGGCATGTTTTCTGGGCGGTTGTGTGACTGCAAAGAAGGCGATGAAGTATTACTGAAAGGTCCCTATGGCATGATGCTTCCAGATGCTACCACTAACCCCCTTATCTGTATTGCTGGTGGAACTGGGATTGCCCCTTTTTTATCAATCATAGAAGCAGGCAAAGCACAGCATTTTCCAAGAACCATTGCATTGTTTTACATGGCAAAAACATCAACCCAAATGATCGACCATCAAAAACTACTTAGGTATGCCAATCAATATCAGCAATTTTTCTATTTCCCGACCATTACCCAGCCGCAGGACCAACAAGAGCCTTGGCAGGGCAATACTGGGCGATGGACAATCCCCAAAATTCTACAAACCTTAGAAGAACATCAAATACCAAGCTCACAGCAAAAACAATTTCTCCTTTGTGGTAAACCGATAATGGTCCAGGAAATCAAAGCAGCATTACTTGAGCAAGGAATTCCAAAATCTTGGATTAGCCACGAACAGTGGTAAAAAAGAGTCGTAAAGAAAAAGAATCAAGAAGAAAGGTACAAAAACACCAAGAGCAGCATCTTGAAGAGCGACTGGAGTAAGTGCCTTGCAATGCGATAGGGGGACCTGCCCCATCCGGGGACCAACAAAAGTGCAAACCAATGCACGCATTGCCAGACGAAAGGAGCGGGTGCTTGCGCTAGCAA
>JAWAQC010000011.1:0-11110 GCA_038894115.1 Candidatus Woesearchaeota archaeon
TAGTATTGAGGTTGGCCAGCCTGAAATTACAGAGGCAGATGGATCAAAGCGATTAATCTATCCTTCAGAGGCTCGCTTGCGAAAATTAACCTATGCTGCTCCTGTTTTTCTTGAAGCAAGCACCCACATTAATGGCGTGCAGCGTGAATCCTTCAAGACCCAAGTAGGCTATTTGCCGATCATGCTTCGCTCAAAAAAATGTCATTTGTATGGTCTTTCTCGTCAAGAATTAATTAGCCATGGCGAAGATCCAGACGATCCTGGTGGTTATTATATCGTGAATGGATCGGAAAAAGTCTTGATTAATGTTGAGGATTTAGCTTCTAATAAGTTGCTTGTTGAGGAGACCACGGTTGGTCCATCGCGATTTGTTGGAAAACTCTTTTCTGAATCAGGTTCATATAAAATTCCTCACACCTTAGAGCAGCACAAAGATGGGATTTTTTACCTTAGCTTTACACGAGTAAAACGTATCCCCTTAATTATTGTGATTAAAGCATTAGGGCTTACCAAGGACAAAGAGATTGTCGATCTCATTGCTCCTGAAGGGTATCCAGCAAACGAGATTTTAATGAATTTGTACCAATTTACAAGCATTAAATCCAGTGAAGAAGCATTAGATTATATGGCTAAAAAAATAGGGATTACCCAATCTAAGGACATTAGAATTTTACGGATGCAAGAAATTATTGCTAAGTATCTCCTTCCGCATGTGGGGATGGATGAGCATGCAAATCTTGCAAAAGCATACAATTTATGTAAGATGTTGCGCAGGTATCTGCGTGTCGTTGAAGGCAAAGAGCAGGAGCATGACAAAGATCATTATATGCACAAGCGTCTTAAACTACCAGGGGATTTGATGGGAGAATTGTTTCGAGCAAATATCAATGTGCTGATTGGTGATTTGCTCTACAATTTTCAGCGCATTGTAAAGCGTGGGAAATTTCCTTCAATTAAAGTGGTCATTCGAGAAAAACTCCTCACCCAGAGGATTTATAGCGCAATGGCGACAGGCAACTGGATCGGTGGAAGAAAAGGAATAAGTCAGCGCATCCAGCGCCTTAATTTTTTGGATACCGTGTCCCATTTGCAGCGAGTGGTAAGTCCCTTATCATCTTCTCAGGAAAATTTTGAGGCAAGGGAATTGCACTGCACGCATTTAGGACGCTTATGTCCTCTTGAAACGCCTGAAGGTACGAACATTGGTCTTAGAAAGAATCTTTCCATGATGGCTTCTGTTTCACCAGAAGTAAATGAAGTCGATACGCTCAAATACTTAAAAACCCTTGGCCTTAAACCGATATTGTAAAGGTGGCTCCTATGGCAGATGTGTATCTTGATGAAAAATTTGTAGGTACGGTAGCTGATGGTAAAGAATTTGCAAAGTCTGTTGTCCTGGAGCGACGGAAGGGAAAATTATCACCAGCATTAAATGTTCGCTATGCAGCTGAGTTTGATGAGGTTTACCTTGAAACCTCAAAAGGGCGCCTGCGCAGACCCTTGATTGTCGTCTCTGACGGTGTTTCATTACTTACGGAAAAGCATATCTTGCAACTGCAAAAAAATGAGTTAAGTTGGGATGACCTTGTTGCGCAGGGTGTTATTGAATATCTTGATGCAGCTGAAGAGGAAAATGCCTATGTAGCGTTTAGTCCAGAAGAGCTGACCAAAGAGCATACGCATCTGGAAATTGATCCGTTGGTGATGATGGGGGCTATCGCATCATTAGTGCCCTATGGGAATTATTCTCAAAGCACCCGTATTACTATTGGCGCAAAAAACCAAAAACAGAGCATTGGATTTTATGCACAAAATTTCTCATTGCGCGTTGATATGGATGTCAACTTGCTCCATACTCCTCAATATCCCATTGTCAAAACCATTATGTATGATATCTTAAATTTTAAGAAGCATGCTAGTGGGCAAAATATTGTAGTGGCAGTGATGAGTTTTGAAGGATACAATATGGAAGACGCAGTCATTCTCAATCGCCAGTCCATCGATTATGGATTTGGGCGATCCTCGTATTATCGCCAAGCAATTGCAGAAGAAATTCGCTATTCCGGAGGTTTAATGGACACTATTTGTATTCCTGATAAAGAAGTCAAAGGCTATCGTTCAGAAAAAGACTATCGGTATCTTGAAGAAGATGGCATTATTTATCCTGAAGCTGTTGTCAAAGAAGATGATGTTCTTATTGGAAAAACCTCTCCTCCACGATTTTTAAGCAGCAGCGAAGATTATAGTTTTGCAGTTAACCAGCGGCGTGAATCCTCTGTTGCATTAAGCCATGGGGAGAAAGGCGTTGTTGATATGGTGATGCTTACTGAAAGTGAGGAAGGAAACCGTGTGGTGCAGGTTCGTTTGCGTGATCAGCGGATTCCTGAGATTGGGGATAAATTCACTTCTCGCCATGGGCAAAAAGGAATCGTAGGATTGGTTGTCCCTCCAGCAGATATGCCGTTCACTGCATCCGGTATTGTTCCCGATATGCTCTTTTCTCCTCACAGTATTCCTTCACGTATGACGGTCTCCCATCTTTTGGAATTAATCGGTGGAAAAGTAGGAAGTCTTTCTGGTCGATTTGTTGATGGGACTACCTTCTCTTCAGAAAAAGAAACTGATTTGCGCAATGAATTGCGGGAACTTGGGTTCCGTTATGATGGCACTGAAGTGATGTATAATGGAATTACTGGCAAGCCTATGCAAGCACGAATTTATATCGGTAATATGTACTATCTGAAATTAAAACATATGGTTGCTAACAAGCTTCACGCACGAGCCAGAGGTCCTATCCAACTCCTTACCAGGCAACCTACAGAAGGGCGTGCAAAAGAAGGTGGTCTACGTCTTGGTGAAATGGAAAAAGACACCTTTGTTGCATCAGGCTCAGCGCTTCTCTTAAAGGAGCGTTTTGATTCAGATAAAGTCTTGGTCCATGTCTGTGAGCAGTGCGGCTTGCTTGCAATCAAAGATGATTTTAGAAATCGTGTGTACTGTTCAGTATGTGGAGAGAATGCACCAACCGGTGTCATTGAAATTAGCTATGCATTTAAGCTTTTACTTGATGAACTTAAAGCATTATGCATTTATCCCAAATTAAAATTAGTGAATAAGTATTAAGTAACACCGCTTACCGGACTCCTACCTTTCCACACGTCGATGTTATATTCCCTTGCACTTCCTTTCCTTGATGATATGAGTTTCAAGGATCTGGTATCGTTGCCATCTTTATTGTTTGTATGAACCTAATAAACGCTTACCAACGCAGAAAAAAACGAGGAACGGTCGCTATGGCAGAAGAAAAAATAAGTTCTCAACAACCCCCCCTTCCTTCTTCAAATGCTGAAGCAGGTGCTACTCAACTTTCGTCATCTCCAGACGAAAAAATGAAGCCTGTCAATTATGATGAGTTTCTCGAACCTGAGGAAATGGGATTTGTGCATAAGGAAGTTGGATCCTTAGTTTTTGCAATTCTTTCTCCAAAAGTTATTGAAGAGATGTCAACAGTTAAAGTGGTTACCCCTGAATTGTATGATAAGGAGGGGTACCCTGTTGATGGTGGATTAATGGATTTGCGCCTTGGTGTCATTGATCCTGGACTAAAGTGCAAGACGTGCGGAATGAAACTCAAAGAATGCACAGGCCATTTCGGCCATATTGAGCTTGCTCGCCCTGTAATTCATTACAAATTTGTTGCGTACATCTTGAAATTTTTGAAAGGTTCATGCTCAGCATGCGGGCGTGCATTGCTTACTCCTCAAAAGATTGGCAAGGCTGCAAAGAAAATCCAAGAATTACACGCAGCAAAGCAGTTTGATCTTATGCGTGACTATGCAAAACAGCTTTTTGCTGAAATGTCAACAGCTCAAAAATGTCCGCATTGTAATGCTAAGCAGACTAAAATCACTCTTGAAAAGCCAACAACTTTTATGGAAGATGAAAAGCGTATCACCCCTATTGATATTCGCTCTCGCTTGGAAAAGATTCCTGATGATGATTGCTGGCTCTTTGGAATCGACCCAGCTTCTTTTAGACCAGAATGGGCAATTATTACCGTTTTGCCCATCCCTTCAGTAACGATGCGTCCTTCTATTACTTTGGAAACTGGTGAACGCAGCGAGGATGACTTAACCCATAAACTTGGTGATATTGTTCGTATTAACCAGCGTCTTTTTGAAAATATTAATGCTGGTGCACCGGAAATTATTGTGGAAGATTTATGGGATTTACTCCAATATCACATCACCACCTTCTTTGACAACAATATTTCTCAGCTTCCACCTGCCCGGCATCGTAGTGGCCAGCCATTAAAAACCTTGACTGAGCGCATTAAAAGTAAAGAAGGCCGAATCCGCCATAATTTAGCAGGAAAGCGTACGAATTTTAGTGCACGCACCGTTGTTAGCCCTGATCCTAATATTAAAATTAATGAAGTAGGGGTACCATTTAGCGTCGCGATGCGCCTCACGCTTCCTGAGCGTGTTACCAAGTGGAACATCGCGTATCTAAAACAATACGTGCAGCGTGGTCCAAAGCAGTATCCTGGTGCAAATTATGTGGTTCGCCCAGATGGAAAACGAAAGCGCATCACTGATCAGACGAAGGAGCAGATTTTGGAAGAGCTTCAGCCAGGATATGCTGTTGAGCGCCATATTATCAACGGGGACATTGCGCTGTTTAACCGTCAGCCGTCGCTCCATCGTGCGTCGATGATGGCCCATAAAGTGCGTGTCTTGCCAGGAAATACGTTCCGCTTAAATCCTGCTGTTTGTCATCCTTACAACGCAGATTTTGATGGCGACGAAATGAATTTGCATATCCCTCAAACAGAAGAGGCGCGAGCCGAGGCAGAATTTTTACTAGAAGTCTCAAATCAGCTGATTTCTCCGAAATTCGGGTTGGCTACCATTGGTCTTATTCAAGATGCAATTTCAGGCAATTACCTCTTAACTAAGGAGCTCTCATTTACTCGCCGTGAAGCACTTGATTTATTGTACTCAGTAGGCGAGGTCAATCCCAAGCTTCCACGCAAAGAGGTTGTTAGTGGAAAAGAGGTGTTTAGTGCCTTACTGCCCTCGGATTTTGATTACAAAGATGATACGATGGTAATTAGCAAAGGTGTTCTTGAGCAGGGTGTCATTGATAAATCAAAGTTGGGTGGTGATACTGGCATGTTGCTGCGCAGTTACCACCAAAAGTATGGAAAAGATGCAACCTTAGAATTCTTATGGAAAGTGTTAAAGTTAGGTGTCGAGGTACTCAAGCGCCACGGATTTACCTCTGCCATTAGTGATATCGATCTGCCTGCTGAAATCAGCCAAGAAATTCGCTCAATCCTTGACAAGGCCCATGAAGAAGTCAGTGCTCTTATTCAGGAGTATCAATCAGGAAAATTAGAAGCATACCCTGGCAGAACCCTGCGTGAAACGCTTGAATTGCGCATTATTACCACTTTAAACAAAGCTCGTAATGAGACAGGTAAAATTGTTCAGCGCAATGCGAAAGTAGGTTCTCATACCTTGATTATGGCACTTTCCGGTGCTCGAGGGAATTTTTTAAACCTTGCGCAAATTACTGCTTGCGTTGGCCAGCAGGTCTTGCGTGGCAGGCGTATTGAAAAAGGATATCAGCATCGTACTCTCTCTTGTTTTAAACCTCATGATTTGTCTCCAAAAGCGCATGGCTTTATTGCACGAGGTTTTCGCGAAGGATTAGAACCCCATGAATTTTTCTTTATGAGTATGACTGCACGCGATAGCCTCATGGATACTGCATTGCGTACTCCTAAGTCAGGGTACTTATATCGGCGCCTTGCTAATGCATTACAGGATGTGCATGTCACTGCAGATGGCACGGTGCGTGATTCAACAAATATGATTATTCAGTATACCTATGGTGATGATGGCATTGATGTTTCAAAAAGCGAGGCTGGTTCCATTAATGTGAAGCGGATTATCAAAGAAATCCTTGAAGCAGGTGAATAATCATGGATGATCTCTATCAAGAATACACCGCCCTTATTCCTGGCAAGCTCTTGGAGCAAATCCAGCAGCAAGTACCAGAAAAAATTTCTAAAAAAAAGCTAAAGCAGATTCTTGATACCGTTGCTAAAGAATATCAAGCTGCCCAGGTTGAGGCTGGTGAAGCAGTAGGGTTGGTAGCATCCCAATCCATCGGTGAACCAAGTACCCAGATGACCTTAAACACCAAGCATTTTTCAGGCGTTGCTGAAATGAACATTACCACAGGCTTGCCACGTATTATTGAAGTGCTTGATGCACGACAAAAAATTAGTACTCCTATGATGGAAATTTATCTTAAGCCTCCGTACAGTCAGGGAAAAGATATTCGAATGGTTGCAGATAGTATTAAAGAGATTAAAGCAGAGGAGGTTATCAGTGAGATTCAGGTTGATCTTTTAAACGGCGTCATTACCTGTCTTCTTGATCAGCCACGGATGTCAGAATTAAAGGTAACACCAGCGATGCTGATTACCCGGATCTCCGCGACCGTAAAAAATGTTGTTGTTAAAGAAGAAAAAGAACCGCTTGCTCTCTCCCTTAAAGTAAAAGGAAAAGATGATAATTTCTATGACATCTATAAAATTAAAGAAGCAGTAAAAAAAACCTATCTTAAAGGGATTAAAGGGATCACCCATGTGTTGCCTGTAAAGCGCGATGATGAATATGTTATTTTAACAGCAGGGTCCAATCTCAAAGATGTTTTTAAGATGGACATTGTTGACACGACCAGGACAATTTCAAATGATATTTTTGAAATTGCTTCCTTTTTAGGGATTGAAGCAGCACGGCAAGCAATTGTTAATGAAGTATATAAGGTGATTGAAAACCAGGGTCTTGATGTCGATATCCGCCATATTATGTTAATTGCTGATACGATGTGCGTCAGTGGCGCAATTAATGGCATTACTCGGTATGGTGTTATTAATTCCAAAGCAAGTGTATTGGCACGCGCTTCCTTTGAAACACCAATACGCCACATTATTAAAGCTGCAATTGTTGGCGAGCAGGATTATCTTACCAGTGTCATTGAAAATGTAATGCTAAACCAGCTTGTTCCTATTGGCACCGGAATGGTTCAGTTGACTGTCGAACCGCCAAAAAAGTAATTTGTTTTGATGGAGCCTACCTTTTTTTAAAATAAAAAGCTTTATTAACGAGTAGTTATCCCCTTGGATTTGATTGCTATGGCTAACGAAAATTATGATGAAGATGTCCAGGAAGAAGATGTTGAAGAGGAAGTTACTCATAAAGAGCCAACCTTAGCAGAGCAACTTCGTGTTCTTCTTGCCACACAAAAACTTGTTTTTGGCAAGGAAATGACTCTGAAATCCTTGAAAAAAAATGAACTGCGGCAAATTATTGTTACCAAAAACATTCCTGAACAGGTTCGTTCTGATGTCGTCCATTATGCTGCAATAGCCAAGGTAGATGTAACCTTTTCTTCTCTTACCAATGAAGAATTAGGGATCTTATGTAAAAAACCATTTGCTGTTTCTCTTTTAGGTATTAAAAAATAATGTTTCCTGGTTCCTTTGTGTTGGTCGGTACAGCAAAACCTCCTATGATTCAAAATTTGGTTATTGGCTAATGATTTTCATTACTCCTCTTGTAGGGTGCATTAATCACATCCATAACAGGTAATCGGTGGTGTCTCGTTTGCAAAAAATAAAATTTGATTCTAATGATATTCGCTATATCACCCTTTTTGAATCGCTTACCCATGCAAAAGTAAAAGATTGTTTTGAGGATATGCAGGAGACTATTGTGTTTGTTGTTCAGCAGGGAGATATTGTAAAAGCTGTTGGAAAACAAGGGGAGACTGCAAAAAAACTTCGTGATTTACTCAAAAAGAAAGTTAAAATCATAGAAGCCCATGATGATCCTGTGCGTTTTATTAAAAGCCTGATTTTGCCCTTAAAAGTTGATGCTGTTGAGCTGCAGGGACAGACTATCTACCTTAAAAGCAATGATGTACGCACGAAAGGATTGCTAATTGGCAAAGCTGCGGCCAATTTGCGTAACTATGAAAAAACTGTCCAGCGTTATTTTCCTATCAAAGAACTCAAAGTGACAGGGTTGGATTCCTAGTTTTAGGGTACTCTTCTTTGCTTTATGATTTTTTAGGGCATCTCATTGTTTTTTCAAGGCTATCTGTTTTGAGGGCTGTGGTACCTGCTTTACGTCATGTTCAAACCCAAATCTTTATAAATACCCTCCAATTTCCAATCATTATTAAAGGGAATGTCGTATGGCAAAAAAATCAAAAGGCATTAATGCTGCAAAAAAACTTATTCAGCGAAGAAAAAAAGGGCTTTGGCTTAATCCGTATTATATTAGAAAAACGCTGAATTTAAGAAAAAAATCAGATCCACTTGAAGGCTCACATCAAGCACAAGGTATCGTTATTGAAAAAGTCCAACTTGAAGCAAAACAGCCAAACTCTGCTATGAGAAAATGTGCTCGTATTCAGCTCAAGAAAAACGGAAGGCAAGTGACTGCTTTTTTGCCTGGTGATGGTGCAACCAAGATTGTTGATGAGCACGATGAAGTCCTTATTGAATCCATTGGGGGCAACAAAGGCCGATCAAAAGGTGACATTCCAGGTGTTCGTTGGCAAGTGATTAAAGTCAATAACCAGTCTTTGCTTGCCTTGCGCAAAGGTAAAATAGAGAAAGCAAGGAAGTAACCATAAGTTGTTACGGTTATCCTTTGCTATACGGAGCCTTTACTTTAAGGATCTTTTTCATTATTTTTATTATCCACAATGCTGGTTGGAAGTTCCACTCTTCCATGCCCAATAGTAGTAAAAGCATTTTGAGAAAACAGTTCGAGAAAAACTTTTTTAGTGCCTCTTCCGTAGCTGAAAAAACCTATTCATGGTGCAATAATGTGATGTATCATGGCTGAACAACTCTCTTCATTAAAAGTATTTAATCGCTGGTCAGCAGAGAATATTGTAGTAAGTGATCCGGGGCTCGTACGCTATATTAATCTCACTGCGCGTATTGTTCCTTTTACATCAGGACGCCACATTGGAACTCAGTTTCATAAAGGCAAGGTGTTTATTGTTGAGCGACTTATTAATAAGCTGATGGTTACAGGTCATAAAGGTAAAAAACATATGCTTACCTCAGGGTATCATACCGGAAAAAAGTACACTGCAACTGCGATTGTGCAAGAAGCCTTTGTGATCATTGAGCAAAAAACAAAGAAAAACCCTATTGAAGTGTTTGTAAAAGCAATTGAAAATGCTGCACCCCGCGAAGAAATTATTTCTATTAGTTATGGTGGTGCACGATATCCAAAAGCGGTGGAGTGTGCTCCTCAGAGGCGTATTGACCTTGCACTGCGGTACATGACCCAAGGTGCTTTCCAGAAATCGTTCAACACCAAGCGCAGTATTGCAACGACCCTTGCTGACGAAATAGTCAATGCCTATTATCTTAGTCCGCAATCAGCTGCAATCTCTAAGAAAAATGAAATGGAGCGACAAGCTGACTCTTCTCGATAAAGCGTTTGCTACCAACATTTCTTCTTCTTTTGGTTTTTCGTTGTTCTCTTTTTTTACGTGCAAGGTGTTTTTTAACCTTTTTAGTAGATTGCCATGATTTTTATTTCATCACCAGGATGAAGATCTTTGTCAATGATGGCAACAATCTCTTCTGGGGATCTTAGGACTCCCTGAAGATCATAAAGTTGTTTATGTTCATCAATACGAAAGGATGCAAAATACGATTTTGCTCGGATGATAATTCTTGCATTCGAAGGATAGGATGCAATAAAATCCTCTAGGGCTTTTGCTATCTGTTGGTTTCGTTCTTTTCCGTATACGGTAATTGGTACATCTAAGGGCAATTGGAGAAACCCAAATCCGTGGGAAGGGTTAATCCAAAGCGTTTGTTTAATGATGTCTAGGGTTTGTGAAGCTGTGGAAAACTGCTCCTTGGGTGCAGTTACTGAAACGACAAGGTATGCGTTTTCTTGTCTTTCAATGCGATATTCTTGCAGGTATTGTTTTTTTTTATACCAAAAGGTTGCTCTAAAGCCTTGTGGAGAAGCACTCGTATTAACTCCTTGGAGCACTTGTACTTGGCTTACAAGGCGTTCAAGCAATTGATCTGTCGTACGATATCGTGCAAGGGGTATTAATTGGATACTGATCAGCACCTCATCTCCTCCTTCTTTTTCTTTAAGCACGATCAAAGCCCGTTGCGTAAATGCGCTATCATTGACCATCATTGTTGTGGGATATGCAAAGGAAAGTCCTTCATTCTGATACCTGTAATAGTTTTTGCTGTTGGAAATACTGTTTTCATTGCTTTTTTCTTCACTGTTTTGCATGTTTGTATTGTTTGGTTGTTGGGTTGCGCAGCCGCTAAGCATTCCTATTATCACCCAACTAACTAAAACAAGAAACCATGCACGTGCACCTCGTTCTTTTTTATGCAGAAGTGTTTGTTTTGTTTTTTTCATGGTTTTCTTGGATGCTTTTGTTTTTTTTGGAATCCTGTTTTTGCTATTGGTCTTGCATGTTTTAGGTGTGGTAGGTTTGTTCTTAATGGCAAGAGAATTTATATATTTTCTTGTTTCTCCTGCTCCTATGGTCCAAGGGAGTTCTCAGTTCCCCAACTCATTTGTGTATTCATCCTCATTCCATTTTTGTGATGGTGCTCTTTATCTTCCAGAGCACAAAACACTTGTCTGTAGTGATCTCCATCTTGGGTATGAATATGCAAGAAGTCTTAATGATGGGATTTTTCTTCCCCCAACCAACCTTTCAGACCTTAAGCAGCGTTTAACACGGCTTTTTCTTGCGTATGCTCCAAAGCAGTTTCTTGTTCTTGGTGACTTGATGCATTCCTTTGGAAAAGCGCATAGGCCTGAATGGAATGAAATTAAAGATTTTTTTTTGTTTCTAAAACGTTTTTTTCCTGAAGGAAAAAAATCAGTAATCCTCATCAAAGGAAATCACGATGTTGGATTACGTACAATAGCCACTGCATATGGCTTTTCGTTTGTTGAGAAATATCAGCTAGGAACATCCTTATTTACTCATGGTCATCAGTATGTTTCTGTGCCAACCA